>JAPPHW010000458.1:0-2659 GCA_028820945.1 Defluviicoccus sp. | reverse complement strand
GCGGGCACGGCGAAGTCGGGGGTGCCCATGAAGACGATGCGCAGCGACCCCATGGTCAGGCGCCGGCCTTGGCCTCCGCGCGTTTCATCTTGACGAGCTTCTTGATGATCATGTCGCGCTTGAGCTTTGAGATGCGGTCGACGAACAGGATCCCGTCGAGATGGTCGATCTCGTGCTGGATGCAGGTCGCGAGCATGCCTTCGACCTCGATTTCCCGCCGTTCGTTGTTCTCGTCGAGATATCGGATCGTGGCCTCCGCCGGCCGCGTCACCTCCGAGTAGTGCTCCGGCAGGGAAAGGCAGCCTTCCTCGTAGCTGGCGAGATCTTCCGAAACATGGACGACCTCCGGGTTTGCCATCCGGTAAGGCGACCGTTCCTCGCCCTCACGGGCGATGTCGACCACGATGACACGGCTCGCGACGCCGACCTGGGGGGCGGCGAGCCCGACCCCGGGAGCGGCGTACATGGTCTCCAGCATGTCGTCCATCAGGGCGCGCACCGTTTCGTCGACGGCCTCCACGGCCGCGCACTTGCGTTTTAGGCGCGGATCGGGTGCGACGATGATCGGAAGTCTGGCCATCGGAATTGCGGCTGTCCCCGGCGGGTCTTGCGATCCGGGTTAGGTATGCCGCGCCCCGCCCGCCGTCAACAGGAGCGTCCTACGGGTCGAGCGGCCGGCGCGCCCGCAACGCCGCGGACAGGGTGCCGTCGTCCAGATAGTCCAGCTCGCCTCCGACCGGCACGCCGTGGGCGAGCCCGGAGACGACGACGCCGCAATCCACGAGGCGGTCCGTCAGGTAATGCGCCGTCGTCTGCCCTTCGACCGTGGCCGATGTGGCGAGGATGATCTCCTTTACCGTTTCCGCGCGGGCACGGCGAACCAGCGCGTCTATGTTGAGCTCGTCGGGGCCGCGCCCGTCGAGCGCCGACAATGTGCCGCCGAGAACGTGGTAGCGACCTTTGAAAATCGCCGTCCGCTCAAGCGCCCACAGATCCGCGACATCCTCCACGACGCAGATGGTCGTCGCGTCGCGCGTCTCCTCGGCGCAGATGGCGCAGGGCTCGACCGTATCCACGTTGCCGCAGACGCCGCACTGCCGGATCGACACCGCGGCCGCGGCGAGGGCCTGCGCCAGAGGCTCCAGCAGGCCGGTCCGCCGCTCGATGAGGTGCAGCGCCGCGCGCCGCGCCGAGCGGGGCCCGAGCCCGGGGAGTCTCGCGAGGAGCTGGATCAGCCGGTCGATTTCGGAATCGGCCATCGCCGTAACCCGTCGGGTACGCTCTCAGAACGGAAGATTGAGGCCCGGCGGCAGGTTGAGGCCGCCCGCGATCTTCTGCATTTCCTCGGCGGCCCTGCTTTCTGCCTTGCCCCTGGCGTCGGAGAAGGCCGCCACGACCAGATCCTCCACCACCGACACGTCCTCCGCGTTGAACAGGGACGGGTCGATCGTTACCCCTCGGACTTCGTTCTTGGCATTCATCGTGACCGTGACCAGGCCCGCGCCCGACTGGCCCGTCACCTCGATATCCGCCAGGCGGGATTGCATGTCCTGAATCTTGGACTGCATTTCCTGAGCCTGTTTCATCAACTGGCCGAAATTCTTCATGGCGGCAGCTCTCCGTGTAGCACTTCAAAAAGGAGGCGTAGGGTTATTTCTTGTTGGACTGAATTTCGATAGTTTTTCCGTTTCATTGTTATTTTACTTGGATTTGCGTGATATGTCTACTGGTTGGTTAGTCTGTCTTGAAACGTATATGGTGAATTTGGATTTGGGGGATTTGTTGCATCTGGGTGTTGGTTTGGGGTTTCTCTGGGTGGATATATATGATTCTGCATGTGGTTTTCCTTTCCCTTTATGGGATGAGCTGTCCTATCCTATACGGGATCGGAACGGGCGACAACGGGGCGCGGGAATGGCGGAGCCGGGGGGCGGGCGGCGCAGGCAGCGCTGCGTGATGGCGAGTGACGCGGAGTGGGCGCGGATGCGCGAGACCGCCAGGGAGGCCGGGCTATCGTGCTCGGAATTCATCGTGCGCCGCTGCCTGGAAGACGGGGTTTCGGCGGCGCCCGAGCCCTTCCTGCCGGCGCCGGCGATGCGCCGCGTGGCGCGCGCGGTGCTGGTCCTGGAGGCGTTGGAGAGGCGGCGGCTGGAAAACGAGGGGGCGGCGGCGCTGTGGGAGAGGGAGACCGAACTGGCCGAGGGCTGGCTCGACGGCGAGGCGGGTCTCGGGTGAGGGCGCGGTGAACCTCGCGAAGCAGCGCGGCATCCACTGCACGCCGGAGCGCTGGGAGCGGATCCGGCGGCGGGCGAAGCGGGCGAAGATGCCGATCTCGCGCTTCGGCGAGCTCTGCTGCCGGCGCGCGGCGGCGGAGGCCGATGGGGAGCCGCCGGCGCCGCCGGGGCATCCGTTGGCGCTGTCGGAGGACGACCAGCGGCGCCTGCTCGACGACAGCCGCGCGCTCTCGGGGTGGGGGCGCGTTGCGGTCGAGGCGCCTGGGGGAGAGTGGATCGTCCTGCCGCTCGATGGCATGATTCGCTTCCTGCGGTTGTGCGACGAGGCGGACGGATGAGGAAGCCGCGCAAGGGCACGCCCGGGACGACGTACACGATCTCCTGCACCGACGAGCAGTGGGCGGCGATCGTCGACGGCGCGGCGC
>JAPPHW010000014.1 GCA_028820945.1 Defluviicoccus sp. | reverse complement strand
GTCGCGCGCTTCGGCACGCATGAGGTGTTCACGGCGACGACCCTGCTCACGGTCGTGGGCGTGGCGCTGCTGATGCAGCTTGCCGGGCTCTCCATGGCGCTCGGCGCGTTCCTGGCTGGCGTGCTGCTCGCCGATTCGGAGTATCGGCACGAGCTGGAAGCCGACATCGAACCCTTCAAGGGCTTGCTGCTCGGACTGTTCTTCATGGCCGTCGGCATGACGGTTGACATCGCCCTGGTGGTCGAGACCCCGCTCACGGTGCTGGGTCTCGCCCTCGGTCTCATGCTCGTCAAGATGCTCTGTCTGGCCGCCATCGCGCGCGTCGATACGCCGAACTGGCGGACCGTCCGTGGATCGGCCATGGCACTCTCGCAGGGCGGCGAGTTCGCCTTCGTGATCCTCGCGCTGGGCGTGTCCTCCTCGCTGATGGAGGGGCGCACGTCCGACATGCTGATCGTCGCGGTAACGCTGTCGATGGCGGCGACGCCCCTCGCCTTCAAGGCGGGCGACTGGCTGAACGCCCGTCTCGAACGGGAGCCGGAACCGGAATACGAGCGCCACATCGAAGAGGAGAACCGGGTCATCATCGCCGGGTTCGGACGGGTCGGCCAGATCGTCGGCCGCATCCTGCGGCTCCGCCGCATCGGCTTCACCGCGCTGGAGACCAGCGCCGAACAGGTCGATTTCGTGCGCCGCTTCGGCAACAAGGTCTATTACGGCGAT
This sequence comes from Defluviicoccus sp., assembly GCA_028820945.1. The sequence goes on along the minus strand of JAPPHW010000014.1, from coordinate 18,290 downwards.
GCGAGCCGGGTGGAATTGCTGCGCGCCGCCAGGGCGGACAAGGCCGTCCTCTTCGTGCTCGCGATCGAGGACGTCGAGCGCTCGCTCGCCACGGCCCGGACGGTGCGCCGGCACTTCCCTCACCTGACGATATTCGCCCGCGCGAGAAACCGTCAGCACGCCTACGCGCTGATGGATCTCGGCATCGACCGCATCGTGCGCGACACTTTCCATTCGAGCCTCGAGCTCGCCCAGGGGATCCTGGTGGAGCTTGGCCTCGGCGGGTCCGAGAGCCGGCAAACGGTCGAGACCTTCCGCGATCACGATACCGCGCGCCTGATCGCGCAGCACGGGATTGCTCACGACACCGACCGCATGATCGAGGAGACCAGGCACTGGACCCGGGACCTGGAAGAAATGTTTGCGGAGGACGAACGTGACACCGGCGAGACCCGGAGCTAGCGATTCGATCGCTGCGCCTCGATAAGGATGGTTCCTCGACCGGTGGGGGAACCCGTTCCGCTCTGCGGAGTTGCGGCCGGTCACGGTTCGACTCCATTCGAGCGAAATTCGTTCTTGCGGTCCCGCCGAACGGGGCGTGCCGAGCAGAGACCGCGGATCCGGAAAGAGCCCGAGGTCGCCTCTCCGTCTCTTGACACGGCGGACACCGCCCTACCACAGTCGATCCCCCAACCGGATCGGGAGCTCCCGGACCGTTGCACTCCTCGCCATGCCCTGCGCATTTCGTTCTTGCCCGAAGGAGTTACGGTGGATGCCAAGAAACTGGTTCTCGGAGCCGCAGCCTACACGATTTGCACGTTCTCCCTTGCCGTGGGCTGGCACGTGCTCCTCTTCAAGGAGAGATACGAATCGTTCGGATACTTCGAGGGAGAGCCGAATCTCTTGATTGGCTTGCTCACCATCGTGCTCCAGGGGCTTCTGCTCTCGGCGCTGTTTCCGATGCTGAGAGTCGAGGGGAACAGCTTCCACCGAGGGCTCAAGTTCGCTCTCCTAGTCGGTGCATTTTTCTGGACCTCTCACGTACTCGCCTTCGTCGCCAAGCAGCAGGTGCCGGACATGTGGGCCTTCATCTGGATGGAGACGGTCTATCTCCTGCTGCAATTCGGCCTGTTCGGCCTGATCATCGGCGCCATCCACCGGCGCGGGAATTCAGCCTGACCCCGGGTCCGATACGCGGCGCCGACGGGTGGAAGAATCGGAAGGACAGATGGACCAGCGTACCGATCTGCGTTGTGAGGGGAGCAAACCGGAAGAACATGACGCCGCCGCGGTTGCTATCCGTGGCCTCATCTACCGCATCCGTGTCCACGTCCGGCTCGATGCGGGGCGACTCGGAGATAACGCTGAGCGGCGACCTCCGCACCATTCTCGAATTGACGGGAAACCGCTTGGACGCACAAAGAACGACGCGGCCTTGTCGGAAATGTCGATCTCCGTGGTCGCGGGGACGCGTTTCAGCCGAGACCGACATTTGATCAAAGTTCCAGTTTGATTTCTCTCAACCTATTGATATAACGCAAAGAATCGTATCGACCACCCGTCCCAGACGTCAACGGCAACCGACTGATATTCCAGTTCGGGCTCGGATTTTGCCCGCAACACACCGCGCAACAAAGCCTTCCCGATGGTAAGGCTATTGTGACCCCTCGCGAGCTTCGACACCTCTCGAAATCCCCGTCACGCGTTCCTCTATTGCCTTCATAGCAGCGATCGCTTGCTCGCCATGCTCCGTGCTGGAGGCATATCGGCGAAGCAGCATACGGTCGGAACCGTTGCCATATCTCTCAAGGACACCGATACCAAAGGAGATTATTCGCTCTTGGTCGGAGTGCGACCATTGAGGAAAGTACCCGACCTGGTTCATGGGTTCGTTCAGCGCTTCGCGACTGATTGCAGCCGATTCTTCCGGGAACATGCCGACTATAGAGGTCACGACCGGTTCATCGCCGGGAAGGAGATCCCATCCTGCTCCGAATATATCCTCACACGCGCGCAGCACGCCGAGTGCGGCACACTTGCCATCGTTCACCAGAATCGCGAGCTCGGACCCGCAGGTTTCGTGCTTCTCGTTCTCATCCAAATCTGTGCGATTGCTCCAGTACAAAATTGCTCCGCAGGCTTTTAGCGCCCCTACTGATCGGGACGCATCCGATCTTTTTTGGGCCGGCAGCGGACAGCCAAGCCTGGCCAACGCAATGTGCGACGCAACAAAGGCATAGATGTCGCTCTGGGGCATGGTTCGGCTTTCCTTCGGTGGGGGGCTAGTCCATCGTCCGATGCTGTCACCGACATCAGGGTCTCCGAAGGATGCGAGTTCCAAAAGCAGTGGCCCGACCAGAAAGGAGGTCTCGTTCGCTCCTCGCGACGCCATCTCCAACAGCGTCTTTTTCTCTCTGTCCGTGAGGCCGGCAACCACTTCGCAATACGCGTCCGAATAGGGATGACCGCACTGCGCCGTGTAAATGCCCCATGCTTCCTTCTGACGTTCGCTGTCCGCCGGCCGCGCAAGGCAATCTCTGATCCGTTCATGAACGACCGTTCGATGCTCCCGCGCGTCTTTATTCAGAGCACCGAGTCGCTGCAGCGCCTCCATGACAATTGAGGAGAATAAGGGGTGGCCCCCATCCAACACCCCTTCGATCTTTTCGATCAATTTCGTCCGATCTGCCTTGTCCTCCGCATCGCACCACATGGTCGCTGCTTCCATGAGTGAAAGGCGCAGGTGATACGGCGCACGGTCCCAATGCGCCTCCATCGCGCACGAGATGAATGACGCCGGAATTCCGTCCCCGCGTGACAGCGACAGCAAGAGATGAATCTGTCCCGGAGAAAGCTCGCGCCTCATTGCCTCTCGACGAATCTCAGCGCCCTTTGTCTTCTCAGACCGCCCAAGAAGCCCGTTTCGCGCCATGAACACGCCGCTATCCAGATCGGCGCAAATGTTGGAAATTCCAGGAGCAGCTGATGTTCGTTGAGGATGCACGCTGCTGATTTCAAACAGATCACTCTGAAGCTTCCGCCGGGCAATTCCGGTTTCCCTGCAAAGCCGATCTGCCTCCTCAGTGATCCGCTGGTCCATGATTCCAACAATCTCAAGCGCAATCTCAAGATTTTGTCCGTCCGCTATCAGCGCCGGAATCACAGCGAAGAACGCCCGATCACAAAGGCTCCACTGCGCTAGGGAAGACTCCTCAAACTCGACGTAGCCAACTCCTCCGCGATCCATACGGTACTGGACATTGCAGGCCTCCTCCCGCAGCCGAATCCACAAACTTCGGCAATGCTCCTCCGCCCATTCTCGTGCCTGCCGTCCACATCGCCCCTCCAAGCAGTGTCTGATCGATTCATGGTCCTCCAGCTTCGGCAGCAGCCATTCAAGCATGAGATCGTCGTCGATCGCTCCGATCACAAGATCCTTGCGGACGGCATGAAGCGGGGCACGAAGGGCTTGCAGGACTACCTCCGCCGATCCCGCACCCGCTGCTTGCCGAACCACAGCTCCCGCGGCGAAGGCATCCAGGAACAACTCGTGCGGAAAGCTCACCCTGTCTCCGCGCAGCGTCAGCAAGCCCCTATCGATCACCAATCCTCCGAGTTCGGCCGACACGCCAGCATCGTCGATCAATCTATCGAACTCGCGGATGCTCAAGCTGAAGGCGAACCGTTCGGACAACCAGGCGGCGACCTGCGAAAGAACCCGAATTCCATCGCTCGCCGCCGAGCCCAGTCGGCTCCGCGCAAACGTGTCGAACAATACATAGCGGCTGCTTCCCGGGGTCACAGCGGCCCCGACCTCTCCGACAAGCCTTGCTTCCAGGCCGCTCGAGACGGCGGCAAGAAGGCTCCCAACTTCCTGCAAATCGGCCTTGCTTTCAGATGCCTGTCTCGCAATCGCAATCTTGGTCTCGATCGTCGGCGCCAGAACCTCGAATGTCCGTAACTCCAGGAGGTCGCTCCGCACCAGCGGAAGCTGCGACGTCACCAGGATTTCCGCTTCATATCTGTAGGCCAACGCCGCAACGACCCGTGTGAGCGCCCTCCGTCGATCCTCGCGGCATTCGTTATAGCCATCCACAATCAGCAAGATCGGTCGATTCAACCGCCGCGCATCGTTGAGAAGCTGTATCGCCGATTGCATGCCCAGAAGTGTCGCTTCGCGCCCCAACAGGTCCCTTGCGCTGCCGGAGAAATCCTTGCCCTGTGCAGAGATGGCCACGCCGCCGCGGTCGCTGAACGCAACGCCAGACGAGGCTGCCAGCATCGTCTTTCCGCACCCTGACGGACCATGGAACAGCGTACCGGCGCGCCCCTCCGCGACAGCATGCACGACATCGGAGGATGAAACGACCGTGCCGCCCGATTCACATGTAAACGGAACGAGTGCCGCGCCTTCACTGTATGTCCGACGGAACACTGTCCCGTAGTGCCGAAGACGATCTTCCGCTTCCGCCAGCCCGGCATCGCATGCCGCGCAAACCGATGATGTCCGCTTTAGCCCGTGAGCGTCTCCGAACTCCCTCCATCGTTCGATCGACCAGGCACCTGGGGTCCTCTTGCCGAGTTCCTCCCCTAGGCCGTCCTCTCCAATCACCGAAACCTTGCTGTTGCCCGGTAACGCGCCGGAACCCGGAGGAATTCCCGGCGAAAACACCAGCACCGCATTAACGTACGGAGCGTGGGTGTGTCCTAGAGCACCTGCGGCATTCTTGACCGCGAGCGCGGCATCGAGAGCCTGCCGGTAGGGATTCCTGAAATCCTTCCACTGGCCGGATGACAAATGCACCTGCCAGTCTCCGTTCTCGCCGCCGCGCACCGAACGGGTGAAGGCCTTCGTTTCGATGACGAGCACGACATCATCCAGGGCGACCAGCAGGTCGATCTGGCGTCCCTCAATCTCGAAATTTGCAAACACGACGGCGCGTCGTCCGTCGGCGGCGAGTAACTGCTCGATCTTCCGCAACGTCGAACGTTCCGAATCGTGCTCGATCGGGGCACCGATTCGGATTTCAAGCGCGGTCGCATCTCGACCGTTCATCGTATCGTACGGCATGAGTAACTGCCGTCCGCCCGTTTTCGTGCTTGCCATGGCGAATTCAGGAGCTCTCCGCTAGCACCAGATGGTTCACTGTCCGCTGGTGCCATCAATTGGTAAGAGCGGAAGTTGCATTCGGTTGTCCGGATTGGAGGCACCTGGGCTAGTTCTCCTCGAACCCCAAATCGTCGTCGTTGAGCTTGAGGTCGCGGGCGTTGGCCTTGACAGTTTCGACCACGTCCTCGGGGTAGCCGTCTTCGCCGCCGCTGCCCTGGATTTCCAGGGTCAGCGCGATGCTGCTCCCGGGCGCGCGGGTGAGCTCGACCAGCAGGCCGTCCATGATGCGCGCGACTTCCAGCCCGGCCCGTTCCGGGTCGACCGGGAGCGAGGCGAAGAACCGTTTCGGCCACCGTGCGGCGGGGGCGGGGTCCTCCGAGCCCGGCGGTCTGGGCTTCTCCCCGCCCGGTTCCGCGCTTTCCCCGGGCTTCCCGGGGTCGTCGGACGGCGTCGGGATGGCGTCTCGGCGCACCAGGAGCCCGTCGCCCAGCATGCCCGGCAACAGCGCCCTGCCGTCCACCACATCGCCATAGGTGCCGGCCTCCTCGTCGAACGACGCCGCGAACGCGTAGGGATGGGCCAGGTCCTCGACCAGCTTCTGCAACGCGCCGTCGAGCGCCGCGTCGTCGCGCAGCCGGGGCAGGTAGACATAGGATGCGAACCAGTCGCGGATGTCCTCGATCGCCAGATGGGGGCGCTCCGGCGGCCACACCCGATCGAGCTCCTTGGTCAGATTGTCCGGGCCGATTGCGTCCAGAACGGTATCGTCGGACTTCGCCTTGTCCCACACCGCCTCCGGGACCGGCTTGGCGCCGCCGCGATTGACCAGGCGCGACGAGCGCACGACGTAGCCCGCGCCGCCGTCGGCGTCGTCCGGCGGGTCGGGATAGAGAACGTGGACCCACGCGCCCCGGACGCTTTGCAGCAGCGACTGACGGCTCCGTTCGGCCTGGGTCTGGGCGTCGCGCACCTGCGCCCCGGTCTGGTTCTCCATCAGGTCCTTGTCGTCGAGGATCGATTGCCAGGCGCGTTCGCGCTTGGCATTCTCGCGCGCGGTCTCGACCGTCGATGCGTCCGCCGCGGCGAACACCAGCGCGTTGCGATAACGCCGCTGCCCGCTCCCCCTGCGCTCGATGGTCTCCCTGGCGCGCTCGGCCGCCTTCGACTCCGCCCCGCTGCTCGCGTCGTGCGGTGCCGAAGGCGGCAGGACGATCAGCGCCATCGCGCGCCGGTCCTCGATGTCGGTCGGGTTGTCCGGCGCGGCGTGGACCCGCGGGAAGCCGGCCCGGCCGCGCTGCTCGTCGCGCAGGAGCTCGACGATGCGCCGGTCGGCGTAGTCGTCGGTCACGTCCCCGGCCCGGTCGGCGGCGAGCTTGTTCAGCGTAGCCTGCGGAGAGAACCAGTAGCTGTCGCCGTCGCGATAGAGATGGGCCGAGCGCGACGCGATCTCCTGTAGCGCCTCGCCGAAGATCGCGATCTGGTCACCGGGCTGGGCGCAGGCGAGGCGGATCTCGGTGCCGGTCATGCCGGCGCTGCCGGTGCCGGCGCGGGGTGCGGTCGCGAAGAACACCGCCCGCGCCGCCTGCGTCGCCGCCTTCGACCGAGAAAAGCGCGGGCGCTGGGATTCGATCCGGGCGGTGAGCGATTGATCGCCGTCGACCTCGGATTGCAGGATCGGCCCGAACGCGCGGTCCAGCGGCTCCAGCAGCGCGGTGCGCACCTTCGCGTCGCGGAACGGCAGCAGCGCCGGCGTGATCAGCGGCGCGGCGCTCTCCCCGCTCCACAGCGCGTAGACCGCGCTCGCCATGATCTTGAGGATGCCGCGCGTGCGCTGGAACTTCTCCAGCACCGACCAGTCGCCGGAGAAACGCCGCAGCACCTCGGGATGCAGCGGATAGGCCCGCCGCATCTCGTCCTCGTACGCCGCCTCGCGGACTTCCGGCGGGAAATCGGCCCGGTGGTCGCGGTAGAGCTTGCGGAAGGCGCGGATGGTTTCGTCCCGCACCTTCTCGCCCGCCTCGTCGAGCGGCTGGAATAGTCGCCGCCGGACGATCTCGAAGGTCTCGGCGCCGCTCGCCGGGGTCCACGCGGATTGAACCCGGCCGAATATCTTCTCCAGCCGCTGGAGCGCATCCCGGCCCTGTTCGTCGCCGACCTCCGCGCCCGATTCCGGCAGCGACCCGACGACAACCGCGCCGTCCACCGCGGCCGAGGCCTCGGTGAGCGACTGGATGAAGGCGTGGAAGGCGTCGTATTCGACGCCGCGCAGTTGGCGCGCGAAGGCCACCACCTCGTCCATCAGGATCAGGCAGGGCGCGGCGCTCCGCAGGATCGGGATCAGCCGCTCCGAGCCGGGGTTGGTGCCGGCCTCCTCGGAATCGGCGATGGTCTCGACCGCCTCCCAGCCGCCCAGCCGGAAAGCCAGGTAGCCCCAGAGCGTGCGGATCTCGCGGCCCCCTTCGGCGTGCATCGCCTCGGCCGCGCCCTTGTGGGTGCCGACGAACACGGCGCGGTTGACCCGGTCCAGGGTTTCGACGCCCGCCGCCCCGAGGATCGGCGCCATGCCGTCGAGCTCTTGGGGCCGGTAGCCCGCCTCGGCCGCGCCCGCCAGGTGGTAGAGCGCGAGCATGGTGTGGGTCTTGCCGCCGCCGAAATTGGTTTGCAGCCCGATCACCGGATCGCCGCCTTCGCCGGCCAGCCGCGCGATCGCCGCGGCGAGCACGCGCCGTAGCCCCTCCGTCGCATAGGTGATGCGGAAGAACGCGGCCGGGTCGGTGTATTCCTCGCTGCCCTCGCGCTGGTCGACATGCGCCAGGTTGGCCGCGAAGTCGGCATCGGAGAACCGCGCTTCGAGCACGTCCGGATGCGGCTCGCAGACATCGCGCCAGGGACGCAGATGTTCTGGTGCGGGAGGCTCTTCGAGATCGAGGCCCGGGGGCTCCGACTCGGCCGGGATCCCGCTCGCCGCGGTCTGTTCGTCGTAGAGCTTTTCTATGATCCCGGCCTGGGGAGCGGCGCCGACCGCGGCGGCCACCTCGCGCAGCGCGTCGAGATAGCGCAGCGCCTCCCGTGCCGGCATCTCGCCGGTGAAATGCGCGGCCCTGTTGCGGGCATCCATGGCGAGCGAGATGAAGCTCCGCGCCCTGCGCAATCCGTCGTCGTGCCGGAACAAATCGTTCCAGTTGTCGAGCAGCGTCTTGAGGAGGGCGTAGAGGTCGAGATCCCCGCTGGACTCGTCCCCCCGCGCGCGGCTCGCATAGTGCCGCCAGCGATTGCCGTGGCGGTCGCGCATGTGCTTGCCGACATAGGGGCCGAGTCCGACCCGCAGCGCCTCGACGGCCTTCTCCACCCTCTGCTTCGCGGCCAATGCCGCCGCTGTCGTTTCCGTATCGCTCATGCAGAAATTCTGGTTTCGATCGATCTACGGCGCAAATTGAGGCGCCGCGCATACCTGAACGGACGGCTGCGGCGGCGTCAACGTCGATCCCGGTCCCGCGCTCCCGGATTTCCTGCGCGTTCGAAGGTCACGGTTTCCGCCGTGAGATTCAGGTCCCGGGTTCTCCATCCCGCGGCCTGCCATGCGAGCGCATGACTACGGCCGGTTTCCTGGTTTGCCCACCAAGCTGGGTGCCGCCTGGCGGACGCCGGCAGATCGAACCCGAGGACGGACTCGACCTCACGGAAGGATGCGTGCCAGAAAGCGCCGTCCCTCGCGATGAGATGACTGTATAGCGGTGCATACTTGCCGCGTACCGTCCCCGTCGCGGCAGACTTGTGGGGCACCGGGGGTGCAAGTGCCGGAATGGCTTGGGAAGCACTGGCCGTGGTCTGTTCGTCGTAGAGAGTTTCTATGATCCCGGCCTGCGGCGTTGCGCCCACTGCAACCGCCAGTTCGCGCATCGCGTCCAGGTAGCGTAGCGCCTCCCGTGTGGACAGCTCGCCGGAGAAATGTGCGGCTCTGTTGCGCGCGTCCATGGCAAGCGAGATGAAGCTTCTCGCCCGGCGCAGTTGGCTATCATGCCGGAACAGGTCGTTCCAGTTGTCGAGCAAAGTCTTGAGGAGCGCGTAGATATCGAGCTCCCGGCCCGCCTCGTCGCCCCGCGTCCGGCTTGCATGATCGCGCCAACGCTCGCCGTGCCGGTCGCGCATGTGCCTCTCGACATAGGCTCCGAGCCCGACCCGGAGAGCTTCCAGAGCCCGATCTACCCGCTGTCTGGCGCCTCTGGCCGCGTCTAGCCCCATCGGGTCTTTCTACCGCAGTGGAACATGCTCGTGCCTACAAGAGTAGGGGCTCGCCGGCATCGGTTTCCATCCCCGCCGCGGCGGCTTCGAGCGCCGGCCATTCGCGGGCCAGCATGTTCCAGACCTGCGCCTCGGCGGCGCGGTCCTTGCGCTCGCAGATGTCGTAGAGGCGGTAGGCGAGCAGGCGTGCGGCCTCCGCCCGGTCCGGCTCCATCCGCGCGTAGAGGTGCGCCGCAGCGTCGATGCCGCCCTCCGGCGACTCCAGCATGCGTGCCAGGTGCTGCGCGCATTCCCAGTCGGTCAGGCGCTTGTCGGTCGCGGGGGTCCAGTCCGCCGGAAGCTCGTCCCGGCGGAGCAGCCGCGCCGAACCGCCTCGGGCGCTGAAGACCCCCGCGGTCTCGAGGTCGCCGATCCCGATGCCGTAGGCCTGCGCCATGGTGATCGCCTCTCCCGATACGCCCTCCGCCATGTCGAAGGTCTCGAACCAGTCGATGCAGAACCGGGTGTCGGCGTCGTAGCCGGTCGCCTCCTCACCGGAGATTTCGTCCCTCACCTGGTTGATCAGCGCGATGGCCGTGCGCACGGTCATCGGCGAATCGTCGGCCTCCAGTACTCGGGACGCGGCGGTGAACACGCCCATGCCGGGGCCGATCGCCGCCTGCGCCATGTCGACAGGACCGACGCCGCCCTCGCGAATTCTGGCGAGTGCCTCAGGAAGCGTTGAGCGGAGCTGCGCCACGAACTCCCGGCGAGTGACGACGGGCGCGTCGTCGGGCCGTTTGCGGCAGACGAGAACGATGGAGGACGCGAGGGCGTTCGATCCCTGACCGATCATTCTGCTCGCGTTCTCGGTCCGCATGGGCCACGTGCCGTCAATGACGTAGCCCGTATCGAACACGGCTTGCAAAAAGGTAGCCCAACCCGGGGAGGTCAGACCTTCCTTTGCAACTTCCGACTGTTTGAAGGCGTAATAGAGCGTAACCGGATATTGATCGATTCCGGACTGACGCATGTTGGCCAGCGCCTTCCCCATGCCTTCCATGAAAAATCGTTCCGCCGTTTCCTTGCCGCCGTGGCGGTAGGGCGTGGCGACGAGCTCTTCGTCCTTCGGCACCAGCACACGGCGGAACAGATGGGGCCACACGCTTCGCAGAGCGCGGCGCTGCCAGACGTAAAAGAAATCTGAGAGATCGGCATAGCCGATGTTGTCGTAGTAGGGGGGATCGGTGGCAATCATCCGGGGCTGGGTGTCGCCATGAAGCGTGATGTCGCGCTGCTCCAGGGTCGCTGGGGCGAGGTTCTTGAGCGTGAAGCATCGTTCCAGAGCCCTAGCCAGCCCCTCGCAAAAGACCACCCAACTGCCGGACGACCTGGAAAACGGGTTTGCTTCCGCGAAGTCCCAAACCATCGGAATCGCCTGTCTGGCAAAGAGCTGTCTCGGGCATTGGGCGATCGGTTCCCATCTGCAAAGGGAATTCCCCAAATCCGCGGCCTTTGCGGTCGCCAACCCCAAGTATGTCGCCACGGCGTCGGCGTAGGCTTGGGCGCCGGTGCCGCCATCGGCGAGGCGGGGCGCGTCGGCGTCCATGCCGGCGGCCAGCGCATCCACCAGCACCTTCTCCCGCGCTTCCGCAACAAGGTCCGAAAGGGTCGTCAGCGCCACCAGCTGCCGGTCGGTGAAGAGATGCCCCCAAGTTCTGAGGCCGTACGCCGAACACACGCCCCCCGTAATCATTGCTCGTGTCGGCGTGGATCCAGACAGGAAACCAGTTCGCGCGCTGGAGACGAGTTCGCGCATCTCCTCCGCATCGGCTACCAATTCTTCTAAGTCTTTCGGCCCCAAATAAAGCCGGCCGCGGGCGTCGGCGACCACAACTGCCATCAAGCGTTTAGCTAGCCGATCTGCCTTGCCTTCAGCCTGAATGTAGGTCCGTTGGATGGGAGTACCGGTCAGACAGCAAAGGAAATCTTGTGCCTTGCCCGCTTTGGTTCCCAATTTTTTTCTTGCTTCATCGTCCTCGTTGATCGTGCCCGTGTTCACGACGAAGCGCCAGGCATCCGGAGCCTCCGTGTCGTGGACAATTTCGGCCCAAGCCTGCTTTCCCGACTTGGTTGAGAGCATAAAAGATGAAACCAGTGGGACGCGCGCTCCCCGCGCCATCGGATCAGGCGAGGCGACCGTACGTGACCAAATCCAAGCAATGACGGTCAGCTCCTTGCCGGCATACGGCTTGAGGTCCGGCCGTTCCGCCACCATCGTCTCGGTGACTGCGACCTTCGGGTAGAGGTGCCCGATCCGGGACTCTGCCTCGTCGCGCATCCACTGGCCGTAATGGCGGATATCCTCGGCGAGCCCCTGTGCGCCCTTCCACGCCACGTGCGGGTCGCGGTCGGGGTTGACCGGGGAACGCCCGGCGAATTTGGGCGGGATCTCGCAAGTCGCCTTGGACACCAGTACCGCGACCGGGTTGAGGTCCGACCCGTGCGCGTGCAGGCCGAGCCGCTGCGCCTCCAGCGGGATCGAGCCGCCGCCGCAGAACGGATCGCAAACCGGAGGCGCGTTGTCGGCGAGCCAGAACAGCACCGCCTCCGGGTCCTCGCGCGGCGGCGGCGCCTCGCCCCGGCCTCGGGCGAGAGATCGCGCGATCTCATAGCGCGCCCGGTTCAGAATCAGCTCGTCGTTGGTTGCCTCCCACGGCACCATTTCGGCGATGATTCGGTGCAGCCGCGCCCGTTCGTGCGCCTGGTCCTCCTCGGTCGGGAACTCTTCGGGCCATGACTCCGGATCGTCGATCAGCTGCGCGAACAGCACCGCCCGGCACGCCGCCAGCGGCCGTCGCGCCCACCACAGATGCAGGGTCGACGGATGCCCATGCCGAATCGACTTCTCCCGCGCCGACGCCCTATTGATCGCTTCCAGCGGCAGGGAGACCTCGATGAGTTTCTTGCGGTGGGGAGACATGTCGGCGGTCAAAGGGGTTCTCCGGGAAATCGGCTCAACTATCGTCGTCGCGGTCCCGCCAGATGGAAGCGTCCGCGAGTTCCTGCGCGTGGCGTTTCTGTTCTTCGCGATCCTCGACCGCCGCGTCCGGCAAAACGATGTCTGCGTGATAGGGGTTGTCGAGGTGCGGCGAGGCGGTCACCTGCCGGCCGTTCGAGGCGGCCGTCTCCGCGTCGACCACGGCCCAACCATAAAATGTCTTGCCCCGGGCGGCGGCCACCCCGTCGGCGATCTCGGCGGCCTCTCCCGGCAAAGCGAGGTCGAGGCGATCGACCGAAAGCTCCGGCTCGCCTTCCCTCTCCAGAAAAACATTGATCAGAACCCTGCCGCGGCCGGCCCGCCTTGCCTGACTGTTGGAAAATACGTCCCTGCCGAGATTTTCTTCCGGCGCGATGTCGTCCCCGGCCGTCACGCGGCCAGTTCGCCCCGCTGCGCCACTTCGTCCAGCGCTTCCCGAACGAAACCGTCGGGCAGCGAGCCCGTATCCGAATAGCGCGCGCGCCTGTGCCTGCCGTCCATATTGACCAGACAAAGGGCGCCGCCGTTGGAGTCGCACAGCAGCACGACCGAGCGTCCGCGCCCGCCCGGGGCGTCGATAGCGACCTCGCCGTCCGGCGTGGGGTAGACCTCGAAACGCCGGGGCGAAAGCTTGTACATGGCCAGCAACAGCCGGCGGGCGTTCGCCAGCGCCAAGTCCGAGGGGATTGGAAATTCCTCTTCCCGCGCCTCGGCTGAGACCTCCTCCAGATCGTTCAGCGCGTCCCTCAGGTCGGAGTTTCGACCGCCGACGGTCTCCATGAATTCGACGATCCTGGGGGAGAGATCCCGGGAACTCGATGTATCTGTAACGTTCTCTACACTGCTTCCAACCGGTTCAAACCATGCCTGAACTAGACGATCGGTAACGCCGGATTGCCGGCATATCGCCAATATATTTTTCAAATGTTCATGGACGAGCAGGTGATCGCGATCCACATGGGTAATCACGAAAGCATCCGGCGTCGACCGGAGAAGGTCCGTCGAAGGCTCGGCAGTCGGCACTGCCATCGCCATGTGAGATGAGGCCGTCATCGGGACATTCCCATTTTATAGAACTTTGCCACGAGGTCGTTGAAGTCGGAAATGTCCTCCCTCCAAGCATTGAGAATAGCCGATGCCCTCTCGATGCGCCGTGCCTGATCCCTCTGCGCGATGTCCCGATGGATGTTCGCCTCGAACAACAAGCCGTGGCCCGAGGCGCCGTCATCTCTCACCACCCCGACACCACCGACATCAAGGGTGATTCTCCTTCCTTCGTAACCGTATACCGCCCTTAAGTGGATATCCGGCCGCACGTCCCTGAAAGACATCCACTTGCCGCCATCCAGCAAGGTATCTGCCACGCCATACGGTGAGTCGTCGTTCGGCGGCCTGAAACTCTTGGCGTTGATTCCGATCGCTGTGTAGGGAATGTGCGAGACCGTCTGCACGAACCGCTCCGCAAATTCCGGCACCACGCACGCATCCTCGCTGAGCGGGTCGCCTTTTTGCTTGAACACGAACCGGTGTGGTTCGGCACTCACGGCGATATCGCCCTCGAAAATCACTTGGGAAATCATCGGGGTCGACATGGGCGGTTGGGCCAGTTTCAGCGCCTCGTCCACGATCCCGTTGTAGCGCAGGAAATCCGGGTTGAGGATCGAAGGATCGTTCTGGTTCGCGACGAGCACCACGGACACCTCGACCAGCTCGATCGCGGTGTCGCGTCCGCCCTCTGCCGTTCGTGAACTCTGCGCCATCGCCGCGACCCTTCGAGATCAGCCGCTGCGGCCCGTCGAGAATTCCAACGCCGACGGTGCCGCATCCCACCAAGCAATATAGGCAATGCTCGCGGAGGTCGCCATCTAGGGCCCGCCGTCGGCGCCGTCCTGCGCCGCCGCCTTGATGGACGCGACGGAAATCGCGCGGTGGACCTCGTTGAACCCGGGCTCCGCGCCGAACAGCGGGGCCGGGTTGGGCACGTAGAGCGGCCGGTGGGTGAAACCGTCTTCGACGAGGACGGCGGCGAGGACAAAGGAATCCCCCGCGTTAAACGCCGCCAGCATCTCGTTCCGCGTGACCGCGATGGCCTGTGCATCGGCGCGGCGGCCCTTGACCTCAATGAAGCGCAGGCTGCCGGTCTCGGGATCGCGGCTCTCGATGTCGTAGCCCCGATTCTCCGACGAAACGTCGAACGGCTCGTATCCGAGGCTTCGCTCGCGTTCCATGACCGTATCCATCGCCCGGGCCTCGACTTCTGCGCGGCTGAGCGGGTCGGCGGTCTCGTCTATTTCCTTTGCGGTGCCTTCGTCCGCCTCTTCCCCGCGAAGCAGTTTCGCCGGCACGACGAGGGCCGCGCCGCAGACTTCCGGCGGCAGGGGCGCAATGTCCCTCTGGCGCGCGATGTCGGCGAGCCTGAGTTCCAGCCGGTCGGTCAGCGCCTCGGCCTGGCGCCGCACGTTCTCCGAATTGAGCCGGGGACGCTTGCCGGCCTTCTCCTCCGCTTCGAGCTCCAGGGCGCGATGCTGGAGGTGGGCGATCTCGCGGCGCATCCGCTCCTTGATCGCCGCCTCGATCTTGTCAAGCTCGGCGAGGCGCGGCTCCCTCACCTCGCTCAGATGCCGGGGCACCAGATCGATGACCGCGAGCGTCCGCGCGTGCTCCTCCAGCGGTTCCTTGAGCCACGCCGCGTCCAGCAGCGCCTCCAGCCTGCCGCTCTCTTCCTCTTGCACGCCGCGGCAGTCGAGATAGGGCGCGGGCCCGCCGTCATGCGCCCCGCCCTCGGCTTCCAGCCAGACGAATTGCAGCCGCTCGGAGATCGTCTGCGGCTTGCCGTTCCGCGTCGTCCGCCCGTCGCGAATCGCGTGGCGCAGCGTCACCAGCACGCGGGGGTCGTCGTGCCGGTCGGTCTCGTCCACCAGCACCGCGCCGCGCGCGAGCAGGTCGCGGTAGCGCTCGAGCGTCAGGTCGATCAACGAGTCGAGCAGCGGGTGGCCGGGCGCCACGAGCGCCGCTTGCGGCTGGCCCGGGATGTGCGCCTTGTCGAAACAGATGCGGCGGTAGCGCGGCAGCACCGGATCGGCGCGTCCGATCAGGCGGTCCCGGTCGCGCAGGATGGGCGGGACGCGCGTGACCTCGGTGCGTCCCGTTTCGCGCGGCCGCAAGACGCCACCGGCCTCCGCGAACGCCGCCTCGAAGAACGAGCGGATGTGGTGGGGCTGGAGGCGGCGCGCCGCCGCCCGCTCCATATCCTCCCGCACGCCGCGGACCGCGGCCGGGTCGAGCCCCTCCTGGGTCAGCTTGTTGCGCACGACGAGGTCGTTGATGTTGTCGACATCGACGGCGCCGTCGATCGTCTGGAACAACCTGTCGCGTATCTCCGGCCGCTCGCCGTAGCGGATCGCTTCCATGAACAGCTCGCGCAGCGGCCGCGCCTCGAACAGCTCGCCCAGCACGTCATAGACCTTGCCGCCCAGGGTCTCCCGCGCCGTTTCCAGCTTTTCCAGGAGCCGCTGGTAGACCGCGCCCTCGCGGGTCTCGCTCGCCACCAGGTTCCACAGATGGCACACCTCGGTCTGTCCGATCCGGTGGATGCGGCCGAAGCGCTGTTCCAGCCGGTTGGGGTTCCATGGCAGGTCGTAGTTGACCATCAGGTGGGCGCCGCGCTGCAGGTTCACGCCTTCGCCCGCGGCATCGTTGGCGAGCAGGAAGCGGACCGCGGGATCGTCGTTGAAGGCGGCGATGGCGGCGCGCCGCCGGTCGCGCGGGACGCTGCCGTGGATCACCGTCACGCTGTCCGCTTCGCCGGTGCGGTCGCGAATGCGGCGGGCGAGATACTCCAGCGTGTCGCGCGCCTCGGTGAAGACGACGATCTTGCGGCGGACGCCGCGCCCCGGGTCGTGGACCAGGGGATCGTCCAGGATGCGGTCGACCTCGCGCCACTTGGTGTCCTCGCCGGACCGGCGGAGCGCGTTCGCCATCCTCTCCAGGCGCCGCAGCTCGGCGATCTCCGCTTCCAGCTCGGCGATGGTCTGCGCCGCGGTCGCGCGGTCGACGAGCCGGTCCTCGTGGGCCTCCACCTCCTCGCCCGTGGCATCGTCGAAATCGTCCTCGTCGAGCGCGGGCTCCGCCGTGCCCGGCGCAATCGCGTCGCCGGAACCTCGCCCGGGGCGGCCGAGCCGTTCTTCCTCCAGCCGGGTTTCGAGACGGGCGAGACGTCTCTTCAGCGACTCGTGGATCGCCGCCGGCGAGGATGCCAGACGGCGCTGCAGGATCTGCAAAGCGAACCCCACATTGTTGCGTCGCCGCGTGCCGTCGTCGCCCAGCCGGTCGGCGCGGTTCATCTCCTCGCGCACGTAGTGCGTGACCGCCTGGTAGAGCGCGTCCTCGCGGGGCGAGAGCCGGTAGGAGATCGTGTAGGCGCGGCGCTCGGGGAACAGCGGGCTGCCGTCGAAGCGGTAGAGCTCCTCCTTGGTCAGCCGGCGCATCATGTCCGAGGGGTCGACCTTGTGGACGCCTTCCCGGAAGCGTCCCTCGAACCGGTCGGCGTCGAGGAGGCCCATGAAGAGCTGAAAGTCCTCCTCCTTGCCGTTGTGAGGTGTCGCCGTCATCAGCAGGAAGTGCCGCGCGAGACGCCCGGCCAGCGCGCCCAGCTGGAAGCGCCTAGTGTACTTGATCTCCTGGCCGAAGAAGCTGGCCGACATGCGGTGCGCTTCGTCGCAGACGATAAGGTCCCACTCGGGCGCGGCTTCCAGCCTGGCTTGCAGCACGTCGTTGCGGGCCAGCATGTCGAGCCGCGCGATCAGCCGCGGGCGCTCGGCGAAGGGGTTGCCGGTCGCCGAGGTCTCCACCTGCTCCCGGCTCACGATGTCGAAGGCGAGGTCGAACTTGTCCTGGAGCTCGTCCTGCCACTGTTCGACGAGGCTTCCCGGGGCGACGATCAGGCAGCGTTCGAGGCTTCCCCGGATCAGAAGCTCCTTGATCAGCAGCCCGGCCATGACGGTCTTGCCGGCGCCCGGATCGTCGGCGAGCAGGAAACGCAGCGGCTGGCGGTCGAGCATCGCGCCGTAGACCGCGGTAAGCTGGTGCGGCAGCGGCTCGATCTGCGAAGCGTTGACGGCGACGTAGGGATCGAAGAGATGCGCGAGGCGGATACGGAGCGCCTCCGAGGCCAGCCGGAACAGCCTTCCGTCGCCGTCGAAGGCGAACCGGCGGGCGGGCGCGACCTCGTGGATCCCGGACTCGTCGCTGCGGTAGAGAATCCGGCTGCCGAGCCCGTCCGGCCCCTTCCAGGTCACCTCGATCGCGTCGGTGCCGTACGCGCGGGTGGCGACGATTTCCACCGGGTCATCACCTTGAATGCCGGCCAATCGGCTCCCCGGTACGATGCCTTCCAGTTTCACGTTGCCAACTTACGCCCTTCGAATGATCTTGACCGTCTACGGGAATTGTGCCCGGCAAGACGGCGGTCGCCAAGCTTGGCCCCGTTCCACGCTCGCCCAAGCCATACGATCGATCGACGACGGCTCAGCGCCTTGGCAAGCTTTCTTGTCGTTCTGAGGCAGGAGAGACCCAGATCGAAGCTCTGGAACTCCCGGGAGGAAGGGACACGATTAACAACACACTTTCAATCTCGATTACTGACTGTTGTGCACGCCCCTTCCTTTCGCGCGCCCTGTTCACTATTCACAAGCCGCCGACCGCGAGAGGTCCACGGGTTCCGCCTTAGCACCTGTTCGGTGTCCGATCACGGCGGGCGCTGGCGCGTCTTTCCTGCTTTCCCATATTGGGTCGCAACGAAATGACCACGATCAGGGCAGCCGACCTGATCAGCTACCACGCTGAAATCGGTCTCCACACAAGTTTTTTGCGACCCGCGGCGCCTGACGGTGCCTCGCGGGACCAGGACTGCGAACCGCCGGAATTCCCATACCGAAACCG
>JAPPHW010000119.1 GCA_028820945.1 Defluviicoccus sp. | reverse complement strand
AAAGGGGCGACCGACACTCCCAAATCGGGAATGTCGGTCTCGGTGGTAGCGGGGGCAGGATTTGAACCTGCGACCTTCAGGTTATGAGTCTCGCGGAGTTTCTTCCCGTTGAGGGTATTTTAGACCCATTGAGAGTGAATAATAGCTATTATTCAACATATTACAGGCTATTCACTTGTCTGTCCAAGGAATTCCACACCCAGTCAGGCCTCGTGAGATTGCGTTCTCGTGTTGACGTATGTGTTGACAGTACTTGCTTGCCGTGGCACGATGCCGCCATGCAATCGACTTCGGGAAAGCGCACCGCGAAGGTGCGCACGACGCTCACCAAGCGCTCCGTGGAGGCGTTTCAGCCGGCCGAGAGATCGTGGATCGCCTGGGACGACCGGCTGACCGGGTTCGGCGTTCGCATTCATCCCGCGGGGACCAGGACCTTCATCGTCAACTACCGCGCCGGCGACGGCGGCAGGAAGGCGCCCAACAAGCGCGTCTCCCTCGGCCGTTTCGGCCCGATGACCGTCGACCAGGCGCGCAAGCGGGCGCAGGAGCTTCTCGGCAAGGTAGCCGGCGGCAGCGATCCGGCGGAGGAGCGCGCCGAGGCGCGCCGCATGCCCACGCTCGGCGACGCCTTCGAGGACTACATGAAGGCCAATCCCAACCGCTCGAAGCGCACCGACGAGCTCTACCGCTACGAGGCGAAGCGCTATCTCGGCGACTGGCTCGCCCGTCCGCTCGATCAAATCACCCGCCGGGACGTCGAGGCCCGCTTCAACGGCATCACCGCCGACCACGGCTGGTCGCCGGCCAATCGGGCGATGTCGCTGCTGCGGTCGATCTACCGCCGGCCCTGCGTCGATCAAGATGGTTTGCGCAACCCGGTCGATCTCTGGCTTGCCGGCGGCGGCAAGTTCCACCGCAAGGCGCGGCGCAAGATTTCGGCCCCGGCCGAAGTTCTGCCGTGCTGGCGCAAGGGGATTGAGGCCGAGGTCAACAACCCGGCGATCCGCGACGCGCTCTGGTTCGGGCTCTACACCGGCATGCGCCGCGAGGAGGTGCTGACCCTGCGCTGGGAGCGGGTCGACATGGACGCACTCGCGTTCCGGGTCGAGGAGACCAAGACCGGTGTCCCTCTGGAGCTTCCGATCACCCGGCAGCTTGCGGAAATTCTCAAACGCCGCCGGGTCGCCGCTGAGGAACTGCCTGCCGCCGTTCGCGAGTGGGTGTTCCCCTCCCCCACCAGCGCGACCGGCCATGTGCAGGACCCACATCATCTCTACGGACGCATCAGCGAGGCCGGCGGGGCCAAGTTCTGGTTCCACGGCCTGCGCAATTCCTTCATCACCGTCGCCGAGCGCGAGTTGATGCTGCCCCCCTCGCTGACCAAGCGCCTGGTCAACCACGCCCGGCCCAATGACGTTACGCAGGGATACGCCGCCGACTGGACCATCGCCCAGCTTCGCGAGCCGGCGCAGCGAATCGCAGACCGGATCGAAGAATTGATCGAGAACGCGGCACCGGATCCGACAGCTGCCCAACCTGCATCACCTCCTAATCCGTCGCTTGCGGCGGTGTCGGCCCCTGTATCCGCTTCATGAAGGCGTCGAAAAGCGGAACGGTGAACGCCGCGTAACCGTATCTCGGGCTGTAGATCATGCCGCTGATTATCAATGCATCCCTGGTGGGACCAAGCTGTTGCGAGGATTTACCCAATTCCTTGGCAATCTCTCCCGTCCGATGCGGACCGGGACCGCACATTGCCATGGCGTACAGATAGGCCTTCTGCGGGTCCGACAGCCGCTCGTATCTTGATCTGAAGAAATTCCGGTCCAGCCGTTCGATTACCGTCGCGCTCGACCTTTCGATATCCTCCGTAGTGATGGGGCTGACCATCGCCGTGTTCCAGACTTGATATCCCCATTCTTGGAGGAAATAGGGGTATCCCTGCGTTTCATTCACGACTGCGGAAATCGATTCTTCCTCGAACTCCACGTCGGCACGAGCCGCGGGCATAACGAGCGCACGTCTCGCATCGGACTGTTCGAGCGGGCCGATATCCGGATACTCGAAAAGGCGCTCGGCGTATGTCTTCGCGCTCCCGGAAAGCCTCACCAGATGCGGCAAGCCCGCACCGACCACCAGCAGCGGTAGCCTCTTCTGGTCCACCCGATGCACGGCCATGATGAGCGCCTCGAAGTCTTCGGTAGGGAGGTTTTGGATCTCGTCGATCAGGATCACGATCGAAGACTGCCGCGCCTTGGCGGCTTCACCGGCAGCGACGAAGACTTCGGCAAGATCGCGGCTCAGCGTGCCGCTGTCCGCAACGCCCGGTTCTCCGTCGATATCGACGGAGAACTCGATCCCCTCGACCTTGACCGTCACCGAGCCGACGAAACTCTTCAGAACCCGCAGACCCTTCTTGACGTGCTCGCTCACTCCCCTGATCCGATCGAGCTTCAACAGGATCGAACGCAAAGTAGCGATGACCACTCTTGGCAAAGGCTCGTTGCTGCCGATTTCGATGAAATCCGTCAGCGCGCCTTCCTCTTCGGCCATCGCCTGAACCTCGTTCAGCAGGACCGTCTTGCCGACCCCTCGCAATCCCACGAACATGAAGCTACGGGCCGATTGCCCGGACCTGTTGCGCTGAATGGCCAGTCGTGCGTCAGCCAGGATGGCATCTCGACCTGCCAGTTCGGGCGGCGGCGTGCCCGCCCCGGGCGCGTAGGGGTTGAGAAGTGGATCCATTATCGGGCGCCAATGAGTTTATCCGAGATGAGCATAAACTCTCTATATCTAGACCGTCTAGTCAGTTTACGTCAAATACGCATAAACATTCTATAAGTCCGCCGGCGACCATCGTGAGGCGCACCACCCTTCGAGCGTTTCAACAGCTTGAGCCCCTGATCTTCCCCGGGATCAAATGTGGACTGTCAGGCAGCCGCGGTATCCGGGACAGCATGTCCGCAGCTTCCGACGATAGCACGATGGTACGCAGCCCGGCCTTTCTGTCGCCAATCTCAGCTCACCCGCCGCCAAGTCCACTTGGACCCGCCGAAGGTTCAGGATCTCCCTCGCGGCTTCCGGTCAGGAGTCCGGTCACACAACGTGGGCGCGTCCCACAGGCACCTTGATGTTTCTTTCGCTTCCATCAAGGATCTCCTCAAAGTTACGCGCCGGGGGTCTCACTGTCGGTGGTTGCGTTGCCTAAGGTGGTTCGAGCGAACTTACATCTCACTTCTATCGAAACACCGGGCTCCGGCCACGCTCCCGCACGATGAGTGAGACCAGTGGTGCCAGCAGAAATCCCGTTGAACGAGATCAATCGCCTGCCTTGACCGCATCACAGCATCTACCGAAGGTCGCCGCTAATCCCATTACCGCAACCCATTAGCCATCATTCACCGCAATACCTATTACGGAAGACACACCGGAAAGGGACTCGACTACGGGAGCAAATCTTTGCCCATTTCCTAGAAGGTCCACTAACCACGATGGAACCGAAACCATATCCCAACTGCCAAGCTTGCGTGCCATCCCAGAAAGTTTATGAACTTCTCTCTCTGCAAGATGTTCGATCAATTCTGTCACGATCTCGTCAATCGGCCATCCTAGGGCGTCAAGCTCGAACTCCGGTTTAACTGTGGCGTGTCTGACCACAAGTTCGGCTTCAAGAGTTGCCCCGTAGTCAGGAGTTACAAACTCGCCCGGTGAACGATAGGTAATTTGGATGTCAGCTAGGAACTTTCCATCACCCTGCACGGACGCGTTTGCCAATCCAACCTTACTTCCGCATGGACCGTCGATCCATGCGCGCGCGACGCCAGCTAAGGCCACCGCCGAAAATGCAGAAAGGGTCCCACGCAAAGTAAGAGCACCCGACCACGGGTTGCCAGCTTGGATTCCACCAGAAATGTCCACAATAAACTCTTTGAGGCCAAAAGCACCATTCATTCGCCATCTTATTGTGCCACCCCGCTCCCCCGAATCGTACATTACAGCAGGCATTACACTATTTGAAACAAACTCGACGAGTCGCGTCTTGGGCAAGTAGACGGCGGCTACGGCGCGGCTTCTTTCGGTGCTACGATGTTCATCGCTACGAGGTTCAGCCTGATAGGGGAAGTCCGGATCGGGTCCTACAAGAACATCAACTGGCGAACAGCCGCCAATGGACATCTGGCTTCTTTCCGAGGTAATTATCAAATATCGTTCACCAAAATCAAATTGCAGCGGATGGAGCAACGTCAGCCATGGAACCATCTCTCCAATATCAATTGGAGGAAGGGCATTCACAACAAGATTAACAATAGAGCTTGAGGTTGCCCAAAGAACGATAGCCTCGACATCATGCTTATATTTATCGAGGACAGGCTCAGGAACTTGCAATCCACGAAGAATGTCTTCTGCGTCGTTCATGAATTCAGGGTAGACAGTTGCAAACGGATTTTCCCTAGAAGTCCACCGCAGTTGTCTGGTCGTTTGGGAGTATGAAAGAAAAACATCGAGTGGGTATTTTATCTTGACGTTGTAGGTCGCAATAACTTTTGAAGGATTCCGATAGGGATGAACCGTCGCAAGCAACGCAAAGCAAAGTTTCGGAGAACCATTTTCTATACTAAGCTTCAAGTTATTGACGAAAACTGAGTAAGCAAGTTCATAAACTGGAAGTTTTGCATTGCGCATCGTTGGGTGTGGACCGTGCGGGAAATTTCCAGCCAATGCACTGCCAAAGGCGTCAACAGCAAGCTCAAGTTGTTCGAGAGAAAACGCTAGCGCCGGTCGGCCTGCAGCAAAGTTGTGACAATGAACTTGGAGATCTGTCAAGGACATTCTGAGTAACTCCCTACTCCCATCGCCCGCTGCGATGGAGCGATTGTGTGTTGAGCGTTGAGGGCTACTAGCCCGCTCTATTCAGGAGAGGGCAGTGATTTAGCGGCGAACGTGGCGCTTTCGTTGCTTCGAAAGAAGTGCGCTGGGAAACGAACTTCTACACGATTCCAACAACTTAGTCTACGCTCGCCGCTAAATCATCGCCCCGTGCTGAATAGACCGGGCTAGCGCGTGTCGATTGGTACATCTGCAAAGTACTGGTTGCCCAAGTTTCTTTCGTTGTCATCATACACCCAAGTATTTCCTGTTTCGTTTGTGAGTTCCTGCCAGCTCATTGTTGAGCGCGCGGTATGGCGTTATAGCATCATCATGAACACATGGCTGCCCCCGCATGGCGAGCTGATTCTCTTGGCACCTCCATTCGAATGGAGCCACTCGACGGTCTCCTTGTCCGTTGTGCAACTTGACGAGATTTTCGCCGACGCAGCAGCGGTTGCGCCCCGGAGTTCCGGCGTTTTGCGTCGCCATCCCAGGACGATACGCCGAAGCCGTCATCGCGGCGTAACCGCGTGGAATCAATCTCCCGCTGCCTAGCGCGTCGTCGGGGGCTTGAACATGCGGGTTCGCCCCTCAGGCCCCGGTCCCGGTGTTCACCGCGTCCTTCAGCCCCTTGCCCGGCTTGAACGTCGGCGCCGTCGACGCCGCTATCGGCACGCTCTCCCCCGTCTGCGGGTTGCGCCCAGTTCGGGCCGGGCGTTCCCTGGTCCCGAAGACCCCGAACCCGGTAATCCTTGCGTCCTCGCCCCCGGCCAAAGCCTCGGCGATGACCTCGAACACGGCGTCCACGGCGCTCTTGGCAGCGGACGAGCCCAGGCCCGTCCGTTCGACGACGCGCCGTTCGAGTTCCGATCTGTTCATGGAGCACCTTCCGCATCCCGGTTGGTGATTGGCGGCTCGATCCCTATAGCGGGATCGGCGGTGCCGGGCAATTCGTCCCGGCCTCTGCGATCTCCGACGGATCGGGAGGCACGGATGCGACGGAACGACTGCACACGGTTCTCGACCGCGCTTCCCGTCCTGGTCGTCGGGGCATCGTTGCTGCTCCCCGCGCTCGCGGCGCCGGCCGTCTTGGCGGGTTCGTGTCCGCAGACGGAACGGACGGTCCGCCCAGGCTTCCACGCACCGACAGCCGCCACGGCTGCCTGTCTCTCGATCCCGGCCTCGTCCGCGACATGCTCCGTGATGTTTTTTCCTGTTCATAGCCTACCCTCCCCGATCATGGGAACGACCGCGGCCCGCGCTCCGGACCGCCCCGCCCCGGCGACATCCGAACGCTGCCACCGAACGACCGATCCCCAATCTATCGGGGAGGCGGGTCAATCGCGCCTCCACTCTCCGACTCGCCCGAGACCGCGAAGAGGCGGTGCCTGGCCGTGAGCGGGACGACGGACGTCCGGGGAGGGCATCCGCCGCCGTTCTCCGCCGCAGCGCAGTCCCACGGAAGACAGATAACGCCGCCGGCCGCGCTCGCCGAACCCCATCCCGGCCACGGACCCTTTCGACAGACCCGGCGCGGCCAAGCCCGTGGCTATTGAGCTTCATTGAGCACCGGAGGGCTGGAGGCGGCTCCGGGTATCGAGTAACATCGATTTGGAGAATCTGGTTCGGGATCGGTCAATGAGCGCAGGAGCAATTCGATGATTTCGCTGAAGATCAACGGGGTCAGCCGCCAGTTCCACGGCTCGCCGGACATGCCGCTTCTCTGGTATGTCCGGGACGAGCTCGGGCTGACGGGCACCAAGTTCGGCTGCGGGGCGGCGCTCTGCGGGGCGTGTACGATACACGTGAACGGCGAGGCCATCCGCTCCTGCGTCACCCCGGTATCGGAGGCCGATGGCGGAGAGGTGACCACCATCGAGGGTCTCGACCCCGCGGGCAACCACCCCGTGCAGCGGGCGTGGCGCACGCACAACGTGCCGCAATGCGGCTACTGCCAGTCCGGGCAGATCATGTCGGCGGCGGCGTTGCTCAGCGAGAATCCCGACCCCAGCGACGAAGAGATCGTCGACGGCATGGCCG
Source organism: Defluviicoccus sp. (assembly GCA_028820945.1). Next base: position 12,543 of record JAPPHW010000119.1, on the reverse strand, counting down.
GCAACGTCTGTCGCTGCGGCACCTACCAGCGGATCTTCGCGGCGGTCCGCACAGCGGCGCGGGAGGTCTGACCATGTTCGGCATACGGAACGTCAGCCGGCGCACCTTCCTGAAGTCCGCCGGCGCCACGGGCGCCTTCGTGCTCGGCGCTACCGTCACCACCGGCTCCCTGATCTCGACGGCACGCAGCCAGGCGGGCGGCACCTCGATCAAGCCCAATCTCTTCGTCGAGATTTCCGGCGACGGAACGGTCACGCTCACATGCAGCCGCTCCGAGATGGGTCAGGGCGTGCGCACCGGCATTCCCATGATCCTGGCCGACGAGCTCGAAGCCGACTGGCAGCGGGTCAAGATCTGGCAGGCGCCGGGCGACGAGACCAAGTTCGATCCCGCCGGCAAGGACGGCCAGAACACCGACGGCTCACGCAGCACGCGCCACCACTTCGACGTCATGCGGGAACTGGGCGCAGCGGGCCGCTACGTCCTGGAGCAGGCGGCGGCCAGGAAGTGGGGCGTCGATCCCAGCGAGGTGTATGCGAAAAACCACCGCCTTCACCACACCGGCACGGGCCGGTCGTTAGACTTCGGCGAGGTGGTGGACGCCGCCGCCGACATCGCGGTGCCGACCGGCGACGCTGCGCCGAGGCCCAAGGATAAGTCGCAGTGGAAGTATATCGGCCGCGACATGCCGGTGGTCGACAACTACGACATGAGCACGGGCGGTGCGACCTACGGCGCCGACATCAGCGTGCCCGGCATGAAGATCGCCGTCGTGGCGCGTCCGCCGGTCTACCGCGGCAAGGTAAAGTCTTTCGACGCCACCGAGGCGCTCAAGGTTCAGGGCGTCGAGCAGGTGATCGAGATCCCGGCCCTGGCCGACGCCATGCCGGCGCAGTTCCGTGCGCTCGGCGGCATCGCCGTGATCGGCACCAACACCTGGTCGGTGATGGAAGGCCGCGACAGGCTCGCCATCGAGTGGGAGGACGGCCCGAACGTCAAGCACGACTCGGGCACCTACAACGACGAACTGATGGCCTCGGCGCGAACCGGCGGCCATGTCGTCCGCGACCGGGGCAACGTCGACGAGGCGCTGGGCTCGGCCGCCCGGGTGATGGAGGCCGAGTACTTCGTGCCCTACTTCATCCACACGCCGATGGAGCCCCCGGTTGCCCTGGCGGATGCTACCCGGAAGCCGGTCAGGATCGTAAGCTCCACCCAGGCGCCCAACGAAACCCGGCAGTATGTTGCGGAGGCGCTCGGCATCGAGAAGACCGATGTCGAGTGCCAGGTCACGCTGCTGGGCGGCGGATTCGGCCGCAAGTCGAAGCCGGACTTCGCCTGTGAGGCGGCGATCCTCTCCAGCAGGGTTGGCGCCCCGGTGCGGGTGCAGTGGACGCGCGAGGACGAGATCCGGCACGGCTACTACCACGCCGCGAGCGCTCACAAGCTCAGGGCGGGTCTCGACGGCTCGGGCAAGGTCACGGCGTGGCATCACTCGGGCGCATGGCCCTCGCTGATCTCGCTCTGGAATCCGGTGCAGCGGACCGGTCATGCCCTCGAGTACGGGCTCGGCCTCATCGACACGCCCTATAACCAGGTGCCGAACCTCCGCATCGAGAACGGCGAGGCCGACGCCATGATCCGGGTCGGCTGGTACCGCTCGGTCAACAACATCCAGCACGCGTTCGCGATGAACTGCTTCGCGAACGAGCTGGCGGAGGCCGCCGGCCGCGATCCGGTCGAGTTCCTGCTGGAGCTGATCGGCGATGCGGACGTCATGGACCTGACGAAGGACGGCGTTCCCGAGCACTGGAACTACGGCGATTCGATCGAGGACTGGCCGATCATGCCGAAGCGGCTCTCCAACGTGCTTCGCGTGGTGGCCGAGAAGTCGGGTTACGGCAAGGCGATGCCGCCAGGTCACGGGCTGGGCATCGCGTGCCACCGCAGCTTCCACAGCTATGTGGCGACGGCCGTGCACATCGTGGTGCGGGACGACGGCTCGCTCCACATCCCGCAGGTGGACATGGCGATCGACTGCGGCCGCTACGTCAATCCGGAGGGCGTGCGCAAGCAGTTGGAAGGCGCCGCCATCTACGGCCATTCGGTCGCGATGCATGGGCAGATCACCACTACCCGGGGGGCGGTCGATCAGAGCAACTTCCACGACTACACCGTCACCCGCATGGACGATGCGCCTCTCGATGTGCGCACGCACATCGTCGAGGACTTCACGCATCTGCGTCCCTGCGGGGTGGGCGAGCCCGGCGTGCCGCCTTACGCGCCGGCGCTGGTCAACGCGATCTACAACGCTACGGCCAAGCGTATCCGCAGGCTGCCGATCGGCGATCAGCTGGACCCTGCGTAGCACTGCCGACGAACGGGACGGCGGGGAGTGGCGAACGGCCCCTCCCCGCCACCGATGCAATTCACTCGGCCCCGGTGACTTCCCTGAGATAGGCGATCAGATCCCGGCGGTCCTTCTCCTTCTTGATGCCCCTGGACACCATCTTGTTCTTCGGAACGTAGCCCTTGGGGTTGGCGATGAAGGCGTCCATGGTCTCGTCGTCCCAGACGATCGCCGCTTCCTTCAACGCGTTGGAGAATTTCCGGAAGCCCTCGGCTGTGCCGGAAGTCAGGCCGAAGACCCCGTAGAGGTTCGGTCCGGCCTTGTGCTTCCCGCCTTCCTCGACGGTATGGCAGGCCTTGCATTTCCTGAAGACCTTCTTGCCGTTCCCGGCATCGGCGGCAATGGCGGACGTGCCGGCCGCCAACATGAGGGCGGCGACGGCAACGGCGAGAGCGTATCGTACGCGCAGGGGCGCCTCCTTCGGTCCAGTCCCGCCCCGGCAGAGGGCGCACGAACATCGGGCCGGGTTCGACGTTCCGGCCTGTTTATTGCCCCGCCTGCATTCAGATTCGCAACCGGCAATCCGGACCCTGCAGCGAGATCGCCGGCGCCGGCCAATTCGTCCCGGTCCGCAATGCGCGTCCTTGCGGCCCACCGACCCGGCCGGCGCATTCCTCGCCGTGCCGCCGATCTCCGTGCCGCCGGTCCGAGTCGTCCGCTCCGTTCCGCATTCCCGGGTCTTGCATGGCGACACCATTCAGCGGTCCCGTGCGAGGCAGAAGATCGCCTTCCCGGCCGACTGGACCGCCTTCGCCGACGATTCCGCGTCTTTCGAGAGGTGCGCTCTCAGGCGCGGGAACTCCGTCACGAAATGCCGGTAGACGATCGCGTGGCGCAGGGCATGGCTGTCCGCCGCTTCGACCTCGTCCCAGGCCGCGAACAGCCGGTCGAGGACCGGCCCGGCGACCGTCCTGGTTTCCTCGAAAGCCTCGGCGTGGCGGGCGAAGCCGGCCAGCGCGGTTCGGCACTCTTCCGGCGGATGGGCGGCGACGGGAACCGCCGCCAGGCTTGCGGCCGCCAGGACCGCGGCCCTGTCCACGGCACGGACAATTCTCATCGGGATCGCGTCCTCGCACGGAGTGTCGTTGTCTTGCCCTGGCGAAGACAGGATACCGCGCCGCGGCTGCCGCCCGCATCCCCTGTCGGATGCTGTACGCCGGAGTGCCGTGGATCCGACCGCGGTCTGGCGGCAGGCGGCGGGGCCATCGACACGCCGGGCCGAACCATGCCTCCGGCCGGTCCCGGTTCGCCCGCCCCGGCGCGGCTCAGAACGCGCGGCGCCAGCGCATCAGCAGCATCGCCTCGTGCTCGCCCCGAACGTGTCCCTCGTCGCGTGTGGCGATCGCCGCCATGTGCCCCTCGCCGCCCGCCCAGGGACGCGACCAGACCAGCTCCAGGTCGATCTGGCGCCCGGAGGGCTCCAGGTCGAGATCGGCCCGCTCGATCGCGATCCGTCCGTCCGCGGTCCGCCCGGACGCCCAACGCAGCCGCGCGCGTCCCGTCTCGACGCGCAGCGGCTGGGACAGCCGGACCCCGAGCCGGCCTCCGCCGACATCCTCGCCGATGAGGCCGAGCGCGAACGCGCCGGTCCGGAGCACGGACGCATCGCGCACCATGCCGCGTCGCCCGACCTCGCCGCGGCTGATGCCCGCATGGGCGCTGGCGAGCAGGCTCCAGCGGTGGTCGAGGCGGCGATGCGCCGAGAACCCCGCCATGACGGTATCCCCGCCCAAAGCGCCGAACGCTCCGCGTGACCGGCTGCCGACCAGCCCTTGCGGCTCCGCCAGCCATCCCGCCTGAACCGCAAGCCCGGGCAGGAGGGAAGCGCCGACGCGGTACTCGGCCAGCACGCCCGCCGCCTCCTCGGACTCGCGATCCCGCCGCTCGCCGTGCTGCGCCGTTCCCCGGAAGGCGGCGACGCTGAACCCGGCCTCGCCGAGCGCGGCCGCATAGCCGATGCTGGCGCCGTCGCGGGCGAAGGCGAGAAAGGGATTGGCGAACGCAGCGTCGTCGGTGAACGTGCCGGGTCCGATGGGCCCGTTGCCGCCGTCCGTCAGGCCCGCCCCGCCATGCAGTCCCAACCGCCAGCCAGGGTGGGCGCGATAGCCGAGCAGCAAGCGTCCGTTGCCGATCTTCCGTGTCAACGAAAGCGAACCGATCGAGCCAGGGACGGGGCCGCTGTCCGGAACGCCCCCACCGGTCAGGAAACCGTGCGCCGCGGCGGCGCCGGGCCAGGTCGGGGTCGCGTCAAGTCGCAGCCGGATCTCGCCGTCTTCCATGCGCCAGAACCCGCCGCGCGGATCGCGCCCCAAAGCCCGGAGACGCTCCCCCAGACGCGGCCGGGCGAGCGCGTCGGGCCGCAGAAGATCGCCGAGCGGGTGGAAGAACGGCGCATCGAGTGCGTCGAAGCTCGCGACCTCGCGCGACGCCAGCCCCCGTGTCAGGGAGTCCCCGAAGGCGGCGCCCATGTGGAAGGCACTGGCGGCGCTCGGCGCGGAGGCGCCGGAGAGCGAGCGGCCGGCCAGCACCCGCGTCCCGCCCACCGGCCGGGTCGCGGCGTCGAGGTCGAGGAACCCCCGACCGTAGGTGTCGGCGTCTGCGTACATGCCCTTCCTGTCGGCGGTGGCGAGAATGCGCGCGGCGATTTCGTCGTTACCGAGTTGGCCCCGGAAGTGCTGGGCGAGCAGCCCGATCCCGCCGGTGACGAACGGCGCGGCCGAGGACGTGCCGGCCTCCTCGAAGACGAGGTAGCATTCCGAGGCGCCGGCCGGACAGTAGAAGCCCGGCACGGGACCGGCGATGTCCACGCCCGGCGCGGCCAGGCAGAACGCCTTGGCGATGCCGCAGCGATTGGAGAACGGCGCGATACGGCCCTCGCGGTCGGTTGCCACCACCGCCAGCGAATGGCCGCGCAGCTCCGGAATCCGCACCGGCAGCCCGGCCGCGATCTCGACCGAGCTCGCGGGATCGGCGCCGCCGCCGGGATCGCCTTCGCCGCCGGCGTTGCCGGCCGCCCATACATAGATCGTGCGTGCGCCGGCCGGCGTGTCGGCCTGCGCGATCGCGTCGATCGTGTTGGGGAAGCGCCCGCGCAGTTCCGCCGCATCGAAGTCCTCGATGTTCCCGGGCAGGCCGAAGCTGGCATTGACCGCCGTCACCCGGCCGTTGAGCCGCTCGAAGGCCGAGGCGATCTGCCTCTCAAGACCGGTCTCGAGGTCGCGGATGATCTCCGGAAGGTCGCGGATCTGCTCGGGCGTCGGGTTCTCCCCGAGGATCTCGTCGAGGGTTTCGCCGATGTCGCGGAAGCCCACCGAGATCACATCGGCGTCGAAGGCGACGCCATGGACCGCCGCCGCGTTCCCGGCGCCGCCGTCGGAGTCCGCGCGCCGGCCCGCCGCCATAATGCCGGCAACGAAGGTTCCGTGTCCCACCAGGCTCTGACAAACACCGTGGGCGTCCCGATTGTCGCAGGAATCGAAATCGGGTTCGTAGCCCTCGACGTTGGCGGTCTCCAGCTTGCCCGCGAACTTCGGATGGCCCGGGTCGACCCCGCTGTCGACGATGCCGAGCGTGATGCCTTCGCCGGTCGCACCGCGGGCATAGGCGTAGTGCGCCTTGATGCGGGCCAGACCGTACTGGTTGCGGAACTCCGGGTGCGCCGCCCAGGCGCGCCGGCGCTCCTCCTCGGACTCCGGGGTCTCGGGTTCCGGCAGGACCGGGGGCATGGAGGACATGTCCCCGGACCCGGCGCACGCCGTCACGATGAGCGCCAGCCCGGCCGCCAGCATCCCGCGCTTCGACATCCGGCCCATCCCGTCTCCCGGCATTTTCTCACCGCCGCGATGGTACGTGCCCCGGCACGTGCCCGGCAATCGCCGTCGCGGTTGATCCGCGCCAGTGGCACCGATAGCGTCGGCATCGCAATCGCCCGCTGCGGCGACGCGATGCGTGCCGCCGCGGCGACCGTGCCGGAGGTCCGACGATGCGGCTGACCGACCGTACCGACTACGCGTTTCGGGTGCTGATGTATCTGGCCGTCAACGACGAGGGCCTCGCCACGATAAGGGAGATCGCCGAGCGTTACCGGATTTCGAACAGCCACCTGACCCGGGTCGTCTGGGAGCTCGGCCGCGCCGGGTTCGTCGAGACGGTGCGCGGCAAGGGCGGCGGCGGTTGGCGACGCCGCCGGAGGCGATCCCGCTGGGCGCGGTGGCGCGGCACATCGAGCGCTCGATCCCGCTCGCCGAGTGCTTCCCGGGTGGGGCCGGCGGCTGCCGAATCGCATCGTGCTGCATCTACAGGAAGGTACTGGCCGAGGCCGAGACGGCGTTCTTCGCCGTGCTCGACCGCTACACCGTCCGCGACCTGGTGGACCGCAATCGCGAACTCCGAGCGTTCCTTTGTGCGGAACAGCCGTGACCGGCGCACGCGCCAGCTGGGGCCGTCATGTGCCGGCGATCCGGATCCGGGCCGTGCCGACGGATGGCTCGACCGCACGCCGGTCGGTCGAGCCACCAGCGGCCGGCATCGCCGTGTGGGCGGCGCCTCGATCGTTCCATCCTCGCGGCCGGACTACCCATGGACATGCCGCAACGCTCCGCACGCGCCCGCCAGGCGACGGTCCGGCCGCATTCTCCCGGTAGCGTCCGGGCGGACGACTGAGCCATCCTTCAATCGCCCAGCGTGAACACGTCAATCTCACCGGTGCGGCCCTTTACGGGGTGAATGCCGACCGGCGTCGGATGGAATTCCGGCCCCAAGCCGGCCGCCGTCGCGCCGCTGATCAGGATCGCGGTCTCGCTGCCTTCGGGACAAAGCGTCTTGCCGAGCTGCTCGAGGCGCTGGCCGACATTCACCGCATCGCCGATGATCGTGTAGTTGATGCGGCCGGGCGAGCCGATGTTGCCGACCGTGGCGCTGCCCGAATGGATGCCGATGCGGATGCCGAGCGACGCCTCGCCCTCGGCCCGGCGCCGGACATTCTCCGCCCGGATGCCTTCGGCGATCGCCAATGCCGCCCGGCAGGCGCGCTCGGCGGCGTCCGGCTGGGCGTCTGGCGCGCCCCAGAAAGCCATCACCGAATCGCCGATGAACTTGTCGACCGTGCCGTCCTCGGCCTCGATGCAGCCGGCGACGATCTCGAAATGGCGATTGACCAGAGCCGCGACGTCCGGCGCCGACAGGTTTTCGGCGACCGACGAAAATCCGGCGATGTCGGTGAACATGACGGTGATTTCGCGCGCCGAGGAGATCGTGTCGTCGATATCCCCCCGCTTGACCAGCCGCTCGACGACTTTCCGGGGAATGTAGAGCTCGAACCAGCGCAGGGCGCGTAGCATGGCGTTGAACGATTTGGCCTGCTGGTCCAACTCGCGGAACACGCTGCCCGGCAGGTCGCCGATTTCGCCGATGTTCAGGTCGCGGACCTGCCCGGCCGCCGCGGAAAACCGGACGATGGGATTTGCAATGCGCCGGCCGAGGATGAGAGCAGCAACGATCGCGAGCACGAGGGCGCCGATGCCGACCACAAGGGCGACGGTCATGCGGCGAAGCTCGGCGCTGACATCCTCGACGCGATACCAGACGCCGACGGTCAGCGGTTCCGGTCCGAAGCCGTGCAGCTGGCGGAACATGAAGGCATGCTCCCGTCCTCCTGTCCGGATCGTGTGTCCCCTCGTCCCCTGCGCGAGCGAAATGAGCAGATCGGAGCGTCCCTCCTCCCGCCATATCGCCGCCAGGACGGAATCCCGAAATCCCGCCAGACCGGGCATGGGATTCTCCAGCGACAGGCCCGGATAGCCGTCGGCCATCAGCGGATGGGCGAGCACCCGGTCGCGACCGTACAGGACGAACCGCGTGCCGGGACCGCCCGCGTCCACCTTGCGGACCCAGGCCGAGAGTTCCCGGATCGACGCCGTTGCCACCGCGGCCCCGACGAACCGGCCGCCGCGCCGGATCGGGTGGACCCGGCTGAAATAGGTCCCTTCGTGTCGCGTGATCCAATATGGCGGCACCCAGTGCGGTTCCTTCGGCATTGACGCCAGATATTCGCGGAACCTCGGATCGCCCGAGTGATCCACTTCGCCCAGCTCGGTGCGGCCGCCCTCGTAGCGCGCTGCGTAGAAGGTCACAAGCGCTGGGTAGAAGAACGAGAGCGACTCGATCTGCGGTACGCCTGCGAGGCCGCCCGTGAGCAGTCGGCCGAACGTCGTGCGGTCTTCGGGATCGTATTCGCCGCTCTCGACGCGTTCGGCGATGAAGCGGGCCTGGTCCTCGGCCGGCAGCAGATGGCGTTCGATCCGGTCGACCATACCGGCGATGCTCCGGTTCGCGTTCTGGCTCATCAACGCCAGGGTGTTCTTGCCGGCGAGCCAGATGCCGACGCCGAGCACGCCGCCCACCGACACGAGAACGAGAAGGGAGATCGCCGTCGCGAGCGTGACCGTGATCGACAGCTGGCCGTTCCAACGGGCCGGGAATAGTCGACCCGGCATTCCGGACTTGACTGACATGGCGGATACCTGGGTCCGATCGGAGAGTCGGGGCACACTTCCGACACCCGGTCCATCGGGTGTAGCTTGCGATGTTCTTCGTTCTTTTCGACCGCCAGCCGGAGCAAGCGCTCAACCGGGAAAGTCAACTCCAGATCGAGGACCAGGGCAACACATACCAGGCCACACGGGCGGATTCGATAGAGATGGACGCAGATGCGAGGAAGATGAAGGTTCCGAAGACGGTGACGGAGAAACCGTCAGCAATCCAACCTCCGGATCGATCGGTCGATGGGATATGTCTGCATTAGTCATCTTCATGGCGAGTTGAGGATCGAACAATGACCGTTCCGGCATTTGCACCGCGCGCGGTACGCACCCTGGTCGCCGGCCTGGCGGCCATCCTGCTGCTCGCGGCGGGCACAGCGAAGTCCGTGAAGGCTCAGGACTTTCGGGACGCGACCTCGCGCATCGCCTTGGTCTCCGCCTTCGCCCCGGAACTGGAGATCCTCAAGGGAGAGTTACGGGACAGGTCGGAGCACTCGGCGAACGGCGTAGACTTCGCGACCGGCACGCTGGAAGGACACGAGGTCGTGCTGTTCCTGAGCGGGATCAGCGTGGTCAACGCGGCGATGACGGCGCAGCTCGCGCTGGATCGTTTCACCATCGAGAGGATCGTGTTCTCCGGCATCGCAGGCGGCGTCGATCCTTCACTCGGCATCGGCGACGTGGCAGTTGCGGAGCGCTGGGGGCAGTACCTGGAAATGCTGTTCGCGCGCGAGGTCGACGGCGGCTGGGCGACGATGCCGTTCTTCGAGTATCCCTACGGCAACTTCGGCATGATGTTCCCGCGCTCGGTCACGGTGCTGCGTGCCGGAGCCGACGGTCCCGAGACCCGTTTCTGGTTCCCGGCGGACAAGACATTGTTGGCGGCGGCGCGCCGCGCGGCAAGCAAAGTCACGCTGGCGCGCTGTACGGCGGACGGCCGCTGCCTGGACAGGCCTCCGCGCATCGCTGTCGGCGGCTCCGGGGTCTCGGGCGGGGCCTTCGTCGACAATGCGGCTTTCCGGACATGGGTGTTCGAGACGTTCGGCGCACAGGTGCTCGACATGGAGAGCGCCGCCGTGGCCCATGTCGCCTACGCCAACGGCGTGCCGTTCGTCGCGGTGCGCAGCCTCGCCGACCTCGCCGGCGGCGGGGAAGGCGCGAACCGGATGGAGGTCTTCCTCGAGCTTGCGGCGGGGAACGCGGCGGCGGTGGTCAGGGCGATGTTGAGAGAAATGCCGGGCCGCCCCTGAAAAGCCGGAGCTTCCGGCTCCGAGCACTCCGGCAGGCCGCTGCGGGTCAAACCGACGGTTGCGCAGGCGGCGTGTACGGCAGATCTCTTCGCCCTTCCAGCACACGCGTTGCTTAGTAACGTGACCGGAAAGTCGTAACGCGGTGAGGCGCGAGTCCGGGCGTCCAACGTCGGTGCCGCGCCGAGTCGGTGGGAGAAGCGCCCTTTGGACCATAACCCTAGACGGCGAATATCCGCCTATCGTCCTTCAACGCATCGCAAGCGAGTGAATTCAACAATCAGTCCTTAGGAAGGTGCAATTGTCGCAGATCACCTGGAGCTGCTTCACAATCTTCTTGCCGCATATGCGAGTCTGGTGCCGCAGGTAGCGTGCGAAACCCCGATCCGCTCATTCGCCGACCTTTCCCCAAGCTCCGCATTCGCCTCCGTCCGCGGCCGTCATCGCATCGACATCGGCCGCTTTCAAGCTCCCGTCCATCGGTACCGTCCCCTGTCGCTCCTACTGCGCTTCTGCGGAACGGATACACGGGGACCGGGGATTCCCAGGCATTCAATCGTCGGATTGCTCATTCCGCTTTTTCCGCCGTTCAAGGCCCCTGATCGTAACCTCGTCCAGCTCCGGCTCGTCCCACTTCCCGGCCTCCATCGCCGCCCGGTCGAGCATGCCGAGGAAGTCCATGTCGCCGGCTTTCAGGTTGACGGTGTAGAGACGGTTGACGATCTGGCGCATCAATTCTCGCATCTCGTCTTGCTGGATGTGCGCCACCCTCGTCCAGGGAATCCGCCGGCCGTTCGCATCGATCACCACGACATCGGAGAAATCCCCGGTATGGGTCACCGGATGGATCCCGTCGTGAATGTCTTCGAGGATCGTGTTGCGAACGCACATGACGGCCATGGCCTTCGCCAGAAAGGACGCGGTCGCGACTTCGTGTTCCTCCGCCATGTCCCGGCACCCCTCGTCCCTTGCCAGCCTTCGATCTTCCGTCCGAAGGCATAAACCCCCGCCGCCTTCACGGCAACAGACGCCCGGGCAAGACAGGCATCGGCCATCCCCGCCGACGGGCGGCTCTTTCATCGTCGGACAGTCCAGTACCGATGAAGCGTTCCATCGCCGGCGCTGCGCGTGCCGCGTCGGCCGAGCGCCTTGCGCCACGGAGAGAGGAGGCGAAGCGGCGGGCAGGCGAAGGTTCGGGGCCCGAGGGCGTCGGACCGTGCCACAGCCGCCGGAGCCTGCCGATGACCGATCCCGTGACGATTTCCGCCGACTACACGCTGCGCCCGAGCGAGCTCGTCGCGACCCTGGCGCTGCTGGTCGAGGCCCGCCAGCCGGTGCTGGTCACGGGTGCGCCCGGCTGCGCCAAGAGCGCGCTCGCGCGGCAGGTCGCCGCGGAGGCCGTGCGCCAGTATCTCGACGTCCGCGCGCTGCTGCTCGATCCCGTCGACCTGCACGGCATCCCCTGGCGCGACGCCGACGGCCGCACCCGCTGGGCGCCGCCGGCCTTCCTGCCGCCGAGCGACGATCCCGGCCGCTGGCTCATCAATCTGGAGGAGCTGCCCTCGGCGGTCCCGATGGTGCAGGCGGCGCTCTACCAACTCGTGCTCGACCGCAAGGTCGGCGAGTACGAGCTGCCCGAGGGCGCCTCGCTGATCGCCTGCGGCAACCGCGAGAACGACCGCGGCGTGGTGCATCGCATGCCGACGCCGCTGGCCTCGCGCTTCGTGCATCTCGAGATCAGGGTCGACGCCGAGGACTGGCTCGCCTGGGGGGCGGAACACGGCATCGCGCCGGAAGTGCTGTTCTTCGTCTCCATGCGGCCGGAGCTGCTGCATGTGTTCGATCCCCAGTCGAACGAGAAGGCGTTCTGCTGTCCCCGCACCTGGGAGATGGTGTCCAACGTCGTCAACCGGCGCGCCAGCCTCGACGCGAGCGTCGAGCGGGCGCTGTTCCGGGGCACCGTGGGCGAGGCGGCGGCGGTCGAGTTCTCCGCCTTCCTCAAGGTCTGGCGCGAGCTGCCCCATCCGAGGGCCGTCATCGACGATCCCGCGAACGCGCTGGTCCCCGAGAACGCCAGCGCGCTGATCGCGCTCTGCGGCTCGCTCTACCGCATGGCCGACGACATCACGCTCGACGCCATCGTCACCTACGCGAAGCGGCTCAGGCGCGAGGTCGGCGAGTTCCTGGTCGGCTCCTGCATCCGCCGCGATCCGGACCTCCAGCGCTCGCCCGCCTTCATCCGCTGGGCCGCTGCCCGCACGCAATAGCAACTCCATCGGGAGATCACGCCCCATGAACCTCACCCACGACGCCATGCTGGTCAGTCTCAGGATCGCCGCCTGGTCGG
>JAPPHW010000334.1:11228-21336 GCA_028820945.1 Defluviicoccus sp. | reverse complement strand
CCCCACTGGATGTTGACGCCGAGCGCCATCACCGCCGAGATCAGGCAGAGATTGAGCACCGCGAGGCTCACCGACCAGGACTGGCCCATGCCCACGGCGAGCAGCGCCGCCGCGACGACCGAAAAGCCGATAACGGCGCGCGCGTTCGTGCTCACAGGACGCGCCCCCGGAACAGCCCGGTCGGCCGCCAGAGAAGGACCACGACCAGGATCGCGAACGATACGGAGAGCTTGTAGTCGGTCGACAGGAGCTGCACGAGGCCGTCCGGCCTCAGGTGCTCCGGCAGCACGTAGTGCAGGAACTTCTTGTAGGGGTAGGTGATCGCGATCTCCGAAAAGGCGACCAGAAAGCCTCCCGCGATCGCGCCCAGAGGCTGGCCGATGCCGCCCACGATCGCGGCGGCGAACATCGGGAGCAGGAGCTGGAGATAGGTGAAGGGCTGGAAGCTCTTGTCGAGCCCGTAGAGCGTGCCGGCGATCGCGGCAAGCGCGCCGGCGATGACCCAGGTCAGCAGCACCACCCGGTCCGGCTCGACGCCGGAGAGCAGCGCCAGATCCTCGTTGTCGGAATAGGCGCGCATCGCCTTTCCGGCGCGCGTATAGCGCAGGAACCAGAACAGCGCCGCGACCGCAAGGATCGCGAGCGCCAGGGTCATGACCTGGGAGGTGCGGATCGACAGGCCTTCCGACAGCCCCGTCAGCGTCTTGAATTCCCGCGCGTTGACGAGGTAGCGCGCGCCGTCCGAGAAGGACCGGTCGTCCGGGCCGACGATTACCCGGACGACGCCGTTCAGCACGAACATCACGCCGACCGAGGCGATCGAGAGAACCATCGGGGCGCTGCGCCTCACCCGGTAGAACCGGAAGACCGTCCGGTCCGCGGCAAGGGCGGCGACGATCGCCCCCGCGATACCCACCGGGAGGGCGAGCAGGGCCGTCGGCAGAAGGCCGAGCCCGATGCCCCACGCCTGGAACTGCCACGTTGCGAGGATCGCGACCATCGCGCCGAACGCCATCAGGTCGCCGTGCGAGAAGTTGGCGAAGCGCAATATGCCGTAAACCAGGGTGATCCCGAGCGCGCCGAGGGCTAGCTGCGATCCGTAGGCGATCGCCGGGACGACGACGAAATTGGCGAGCAGGACCGCCGCGTTGACGATGTCGACGTCCATCGCCCGTCAGCCGCCGAGAAACGAGCGGCGCACTTCGGGGTTGGCCAGGAGGCCCCGTCCGCTGCCCGTGTAGCGGTTCTCGCCTGTCACCAGCACGAACCCGCGATCCGCGATCGCGAGCGCCTGGCGGGCATTCTGCTCGACCATCAGAACCGCTATCCCCGCCTGCTTGATTTCGAGAATCCGGTCGAACAGCTCGTCCATCACGATCGGCGACACGCCGGCGGTCGGCTCGTCGAGCATCAGCACGTCAGGCCGGGTCATCAGGGCGCGGCCGATCGCCACCTGCTGGCGCTGGCCGCCCGACAGTTCCCCGGCGGTCTGGCGGCGCTTCTCACGGAGCACGGGAAACAGGTCGAACACCCGCTCCATGCTGCCCGAGATGTCGTCGCGGCGAAGGAAGGCGCCCATCTCCAGGTTTTCCTGGACCGTCATGGTAGTGAAGACGTTGCCGGATTGCGGGACGAAGGCCATTCCCAGCTTCACGCGGTCCTGCGGCGTCAGTCGGGCGATGGACTCGCCCGCGAGCCGCACGTCTCCCTCGCGCAGCCGAACCATGCCGAACAGGGCCTTCATGGCGGTCGACTTGCCGGCGCCGTTGGGCCCCACGATCACCACGATCTCGCTCTTGTCGACCGAAACGGTGCAGCCGCGCAGGATGTCGGCGCCTCCGTACCCGCCGTGCATGTCGTCGCCGGCGAGGTAGCTCATGCGGAACCGACCGTCCCGCGACGGCCGAGATAGGCTTCGATGACCCGCTCGTCCGCCTGAACGTCCGGGGCGGGACCCTCGGCGAGCACCCTCCCCTCGGCCATCACGATCACCGGGTCGCAGAGCAGGGAGACCAGGTCCATGTCGTGCTCGATCAGGCAGAACGTGTAACCGCGCTCTATGTTGAGACGCAGGATGGCGCCCGAAATCGAACGCAGCAGCGTGCGGTTGACGCCCGCGCCGATCTCGTCCAGCAGGACCACTTTCGCGCCGGTCATCATCACCCGGGCGAGCTCGACGAGCTTCTTCTGGCCGCCCGAGAGCGCGCCGGCCGGCTCGCTGGCGACCTCGCCGAGATTGAGGAACTCGATCACCTCTTCCGCCCGGTCGCGCAACTCCGCCTCTTCCACGCGTACCCGGTCGCGATGCAGCCATGCCCCGAGGAGGCTTTCGCCGGTCTGGTTGCCGACCGACGCCATCAAATTCTCCGTGACGGTCAGCGTGGCGAATTCGTGGGCGATCTGGAACGTGCGCACCAGGCCCCTGGGGTAGAGTTGATGGGGCCTGAGCCCGGTGATGTCCTCGCCGGCGAGAAAGACGCGGCCGGAGGTGGGTGGGTAGACCCCGGCGATCACGTTGAACAGGGTGGATTTGCCGGCGCCGTTCGGCCCGATCAGTCCGGTGATCGCGCCTTCCCCGATTTCAAGGGTGGCACCGTCGACGGCCCGGACGCCGCCGAAATGCTTGTGCAGATCGACCACCCGGATCATGCGCACCGTTATAGCGCGACCCGCCGATGCCGGGGAGCGGTCCGGCGAATTCCCCGGCCGCTCCCCGTTCCGCTATCGGATCAGTGAATCCTGACGGTCGCGAACTTGCCGTCCTTGACCTCGTACTCCTTGTAGCTGCCCGACGCGTCGCCGGCGCCGGTCAGCACGACATCCGTCGCGCCCTGGTAGTCGATCGCCTTGCCCTCGGCGAGAAGCTTCAGGCCCTTGGCGATCTCGCCGGGGCCGATCTTCTCGCCCGGCGCGTTGGCAACCCCCAGGATCTTCGACTGGATGGCCCTGCGATCCATGGAGCCTGCCGCCTGCGCGGCGAGTATGATGAGCGCCGCCGCGTCATAGCCCTCGGCGGCGAACGGGGACGCGCCCTTGACTCCGGCTTCGGTCGCGGCTGCCTGGAACTTCTTCGCGTTCGGGGAATCCGAACCCGGCGCGGTGGCGATGGAGCCGTTCAGCGCCTTGCCGATGGCCTCGATCAGGGATTCGCCCACCATGCCGTCGGCCAGAACGAACTTGTCGAACGCGCCGGTGTCGAGAGACGCCTGGATGATTCCCTTGCCGCCCTTGTCGACATAGCCGAACACCGCCAGATGCTCCGCTCCCGTCGCCGCGAGAGCCCCCACCTCGGCCGAATAGTCTGCCTTGCCGTCTTCATGCGACGCCGCCAGCGCAATCTTGCCGCCGGCCGCCGTGAATGCACTGGAGAACGAGTTCGACAGCCCCTTGCCGTAGTCGTTGTTGGTGTAGGTGACCGCGATGGTCTTTATTCCGCGCGCCTTGGCGACCTGGGCCAGCACCTCCCCCTGCCGCGCATCGGAAGGCGCGGTGCGGAAGAGATATCCCTTGTCCTTGAGCGTGGTGATCGCCGGCGAAGTCGCCGAAGGCGAGACCATGACGACGCCGTTGGGCACGGCGACGTTGTTCGCGACCGCGATGGTGACGCCCGAGCAGTCCGCGCCCATGATCGCCGCGACCTTGTCGGAGGTGATCAACCGTTCGGCCGCCGCCTGCGCCGCTCCGGCATCGATGCAGGTGGAATCGCCCCGTACCGGGATCACCTTCTTGCCGCCCAGGAACGCGCCGGACTCCGTTGCCTCCTTCATGGCGAGCTCGGCGGCCGCCGCGATGTTGGGGGTGAGCGATTCGATCGGTCCCGTGAAACCCATCAGGACGCCGACCTTCATGTCCGCCTGCGCCGCCGATGCCGCCATCGTCAAAGCCGCGGCAACCGTCAGTAACCGTCTCATCTCCGTCTCCTTACAATCAATGGCTTCCCAATACCGACGAGCGCTCTCGAAGTATGGACACAGCATTCGTCGTTGGCCCGATTGTGCCACACATCGGGAATATTTGAAGAAGGACGATGGTGCGGCGCCCGGCTTCAGGCCGGTGCGAAAACGCCGTGTAGCCCGAGCGGCACGGGATAGGGAAGAACGCCCTCCCACAGCGGGCCGTCGGAAACGCGGGCCGCCTCGAATACGTTCAGTCCCGTGACGCGGCGTCGAAGATCGAGGAACGGGCCGATCAGCCAGCCGTCGGCCTCCGCGTCTCCCCGGGGTACGAACACATGCTCCTCGGGGATCTGGTGCCCCGGATAGGCCCAGGCATCCGTCTCGCCGCGCTCCGGATCGAGCCGGGCGATGCGCCGGAGCGGCCAGCCTTCCCCGGCATCCCCGCCGGCGAGCGCGAACACCGCGCGGTGCCGCCGGCCGGTATATCGCGGGTCGATGCGCGGAAATTCGGCCACGCCCGAAGCACCGTCTTCGATAGCCGCCGTCCCGTCCGGACGCAGCACCGCAAGGCGGTAGCGCGGATGGGACGAACCCAACCTCAACCTGCCGTCCATGACGCTGCGGAAATCTTCGGTAACGAAGCGCGGATCGGGCGACTGGCAGAGATCCAGCCGGATCGTTCCGTCGGGTTCCTCCCAGCCGTTGCCGTGGTGGAAATGGAACCCCGGCGGCAGCTCATGGCGGCGTACCGGCTCGAGCGTGTTCTTGTCGACCGTCAGCGCGCGCGTGCCAAGTTGCGGCCGCCAGATGTGGGAGTCCAGGAATGTCGCATGCCGCGCCGGCTCCAGCACGAAGGGCGGCAACAGGAGGATCAGGTGGCGCGCGGTGACCGCGAAATCGTGCACCATCCCCAACGGTCCGGCATCGACGAGGTTTGCCTTGAGAAGCTTCCCGTTCGGGTCGATACGGTAGAACAGCAATGACGGTCGGGGCCTCGTTACGAAGCCGATATTCCACAGCGTGCCGTCCGGCTCCACCTTCGGATGCGCCGAAAAGGGGAGGCCGGCCAGGTTCGGGTGCCAGGCGACGAACTCGCCTGCCGCGAGAGTCGCGGGATCGACCTCCAGCGCCGATCCGCCTTCCCAGAGGGCCATCAGCCGCCCCGAGTGAGCGAGCATCGACGTGTTTGCCGCATTCATGTCGTCGGGTCCGAGCAGCGGCCCGGTGCCCGGCGTTCCGAAGGCGGGCATGACGCGCTTGCCCGCGCCGGTTTCCCGGCGCCGCTTGGGGGTATCCAGGATGCGCGCGCGATGGGATGCGCCACCGTCCGCGATGGCGAAGGCCTGGACCATCCCGTCGCCGTCGAACCAGTGACGGTAGCGGTGGCCGAAACGCTCGTGCTCCGCCGGACCGTTCCGCCAGAGGATGCCCGAGAGGCCGGATGGGAGGCGGCCCCGCAGCGGCGCCAGCGGGGCCGCCAGGCTCTCGGCCCTCGCGGTCGCGAAGCCGAGCAGCCGGGGGTCGCGCTCGAGCGCCTGGGCGAAGTCTTCCCGGGTTCCGGCCAGGGCGCCCGCCGACATCAGGACCGGCAGGCCGGCGAACGCACGGAGCGCCGCGCGGCGGGGGAGTATCTCGGTCATCGCCTCAGGACCCCGGATAGGAGATCGGCACGATTACGGAGACGCGGGCGTCCTTTGTTCCCAGCGTCACGGCGGCCTTGTCGAAGCTCGGCGGTCCCATGAACCCGGTCGCGCCGTTGGAAAAGCCGAATCCCTCGGTGGGCATGCCGACGATGTTCTGGCCGAGTTTTCCGTCGCCGTCGGTGTCGTGGAACGTCGCCACCGCATAATCGCCCGGCGCGAGGTCGACGAAGACGACGCGGATTTCGCCCTTGCTGGCCGGGCGTATGGTCGCCGCGACGACGCCGCCACCCGGGAATTCGACGCCCGCGACGCGTTTGTGAACCGCGATTCGCGCCTCGCCCTCGGCCGAATTCAGGCCGGTGACCACGACTTCGAGATCGGCCGCCGACGTGGCGGTTCCGGCCAGCGCCAGGGCGGCGGCGAAACCGGCGGTCGCAAGCGTTCTTTTTGTGGAGGTCATGTCTTTCGTCCCTATGCAGTCGAACAACCGCCGCCAGTATTGATCGCGCCGGGCGGGCGGGTCATTGTCGGTTACGGGAACGGACCGGATTAATTCGTCGGTTGCAGGAATTGTCGTTCACGCATCGTGAATTGCTCGGCCCCCGGTCGTTCGCCCGCCAGGGCGCGGTGCTGGTCTGCCTGCTCGGCCTGTTCGCCTTCATCGGTCCCTTCGGCACCTACGATTCGATGGGGCTCCCCGACCGCTTCGGTTACTGGGCGCTCGCGCTCGGCGCGAACTGGCTGGTCTGCGGCAGCGTCGTGATGCTCGCGCTTCGACTGACCGACGCGGCCTCGACGCCCGGTCGCATCCTGGCGGTCGCCGGTGTGGCGCTCGTCGCCGCGATTCCCGGTACCGGGGTCGTCTACACCGCCGAGAACCTGTTCCGGCCGGACTATGACGGCGCGAAAGCCCTGCCGACGATCTATCTGGGCGTGGCCGTGCTGATGGTTGCGATCAGCCTGCTGGTCGTTTCCGTAATGCCGCGGCGCCGGACCGCGCCGGCGGACGATGTGCCTCCGTCCGGCGAATCGCCTGCCCGTTCTCCCGGTGCCCGGTTCCTCGACCGGCTTCCGCCGCGGCTCGGTCGCGATCTGGTTTGTCTCAGAATGGCGGATCACTATGTCGAGGCATTTACCGTCGCGGGCTCCACGCTGGTCCTGATGCGTTTCGCCGACGCGGTGGCCGAGCTCGAGGGGGCGGGCGGTCTTCGCGTGCATCGCTCCTACTGGGTTGCGAAGCGGCATGTATCCCGGGCGACGCGCCGCAACGGCCGTACCGTGCTGCACTTGACCGGCGGCCACGAGGCGCCCGTGAGTCGGGGCTACCTGGCGGAGGTCCGGGCGGCGGGTCTCGCGTGACGGGACCGGAGATTCTCGTATTTGTTTATGAGATATGTTGATTTACAACTTATAAGCCTCGAAAATCCGCATATGCATCGAGGATTATCGGTTTGCTTGTCGACCGGCCCGATGCCGTCCGACGTATCCCGGCGGCGTTCTCCGCGCACACGGCCGCCACCCTGAAGCGGCCGATCGACCTTGTCCTGTAGCACGAATCTAATTCAGTATGTCATTGCGCGAATTGAGGCTTTGATCTTGCCGGTATCCCGGTTCTAAGCTCACACGATGAAAATTCCCACCGCCTACATCGACGGGTTTCCGAGGGGGCGGGAAGTCGATCCCGAGAGGGCGGGCAATTACATCGCCCATACCATGATCGGCGACCCGTTGGCCGAGGCAATGGTCCTCGATCTCGACGCCGTCGGACAGGAAGAGTCGAGCCGGCTGATCCGGGCTGGCATGGTGGGAGACGAGGAGGGGCTACGCGACGCGCCTCGATCGGTCCGGGAATTCTTCGCGTCCTGCGCCGAGCCTCCGGAATGGGTGGACCTGCCGTCGTTTCTGCCGGGCTGCCGCATGTTCCACAGGAATACGCGGCTGGTGCTTGCCGGGATGGTGGGCGGCGTGCTGGTGGAGGGCTTCTCGACCAATATCGCCAAGTCGTTCTTCCTGACCGGCCGGCTGCGCGACCAGGGCGTGAGGCGTTTGAAGCAGAACAACCGTCATATGCTGGAAATCTTCATGCCGGGCGGCATGGAGAAGCATGCCGACGGGTGGACGCACTCCATCCGGGTGAGGCTGGTGCATGCGAGGCTGCGGCAGCTGCTCGCGAAGTCCGACGAATGGGACATCGACGAGCTGGGCGTTCCGTTGAGCGCGGCGCATCTGGGCTTTGCGATCGCCTCTTTTTCCGCGCGACTGCTGAGGCACCTGAAGAGCCTCGGCGGGTCCTTCGACGTCGAGGAAAGAAGAAGCTTCATGGCGGTATGGCGGTATTCCGGATATCTGATGGGCATTCCGGAGACGATTCTCTACCGCGACGAAGAGGACGCGCTCGAAGTCTTCAAGATCGGCCGGATATGCGAACCTCCCGCCTCCCTGGAGTCGATCGTCATGGCGTCGTCGTTGATCAACTCGGCGCCGTTGTTCGCGGGGCTGAACGACAGCGGAGAGCGCCAGAAGCTGGCCGGATACATCTCGCAGGTGTCGCGCGCGCTTATCGGCAACGAACTCGCCGACGAGCTCATGTATCCCAAGAGCTCGACCACGGGGTTTCTGTGGAAATTCCGCCTGCTCAACCGGATCGAGGCGTTGAGGAACAGGCTGTTTCCCAACCGCACCGGGGAGAGTGGCAACCTGACCACAATTCTCGACGTGTCGATGTTCGACGAGGAGGGGATCAGCTACAAACTGCCGGACCACATCTATGCCGAACAGTCGTCCAAATGGTAGGGACGTATGCCTGAGGCCAAGCGAGTAACGACCCGTTTGCCCCGTCCGCCGCAACGCGGGCGGTCCCGATGACGGCTCCTGCCCCGGTGGACCGCTTCGCCGACGCGGTCCTGCGCTATCGCTGGATCGTCCTCGTTCTCGCCGCTGCGGTCATGCTCGCGGTGACCGCGGGCGCCGGCTTCGTGGGCGTCACCAACGACTATCGCAGCCTGTTCGACGAGGACAATCCGCAGCTCGCCGCCCTGAACGCGCTCGAGGAGACCTATGGCCCGTCGAACAGGGCGCTGATCGCGATCGCGCCCCGAGAGGGTTCCGTGTTTACCCGCGAGACGCTGGCGGCCGTCGAGGCGCTCACCGAGGCAGCCTGGAAGGCGCCGCACGCCACCCGGGTCGACTCGCTCACCAACTACAACCACAGCCGGGCGGACGGGGACGAGCTGATCGTTCGGCCTCTCGTCGAGGAAGCCGGCGCGCTGACCGATGCGGATCTGGAGCGGATCGCGTCGACGGCGCTGAACGCCGCCGAAATCGCCGGGCGTCTGGTCTCGCGGGACGGGAGGGTCGCCGGGCTGGTGATCGATTTCGTCCTGCCGGACAATCCCGATGCCGCCGTGGTCGAGATTACCGACTATCTCAACGGCGTTCTCGACGAGGCCCGCGCCCGCGATCCGAGAATCGCCTACTATCTGACCGGCGACGTTCCGTTGCACCGCGCGTTCGCCGAGGCCACGAGGGACGACCTCGAAACCCTGGCGCCCATCGTTTTCGCGATCATTGCCGTCATGGCGGCCGTGCTCCTGCGTTCCCTGCTGGGAACGGCGGCGATCGTCGCCGTGCTGATGTTCGTCATCAACACCACGGTCGGATTTGCCGGTTGGATCGGGACGGTGTTCAACCCCGCCAATTCCGGGGTGCCGATCATCGTGATGACGGTGGCGGTCGCCCACTCGGTCCATATCGTCGAAACCACCCTTGCGGGTCTGAGCCGCGGTCTGGACCGCAACGCGGCGATCTCGGAGTCGATTCGGGTCAACGCGTGGCCGGTTTTTCTTACGTCGCTCACGACGGTCATCGGCTTTCTCAGCCTGAACGCCTCGGATTCGCCGCCGTTCCGCATTCTCGGAAATCTGGTGGCCTTCGGCGTGTTCTGCGCGTTCGTCTATTCGCTCACCCTACTGCCCGCGTTGCTGTCGATCCTGCCGATGCGCGCGCGCAAGGCCCGTGGCGGGGAGTCCGGGTTCTTCGACCGCTTCGGCCGGTTCGTGGTCGCGCGCCGGACGGTCCTGCTCTGGTGCTCCGCCGTTGTCGCAGTCGTTCTGGTCACCGGCGTTCCCCGGCTCGAGCTGACCGACAACTGGACCAGATATTTGAGCGAGCGCTACCAGTTCCGGCAGGACTCGGACTTCGTCATCGACAACCTCACCGGCATCGAAACGCTGGAATATTCCCTCAAGTCGGGCCGCGAAGACGGCATCACCGACCCCGCGTATCTGCGCAAGGTCGAGGCGTTCGCCTCATGGTTCCGGACGCAACCCGAAGTGTCCCACGTTCAGGCTTTTCCCGACATCATGAAGCGCTTGAACAAGAACATGAACGGCGACGATCCGGACTTTTATCGCCTGCCGGAAGATCCCGACCTCGCGGCGCAGTATCTGCTGCTCTACGAGCTGTCGCTGCCGTTCGGCAGGGACCTGAACAACCGCATCGACGTCGGCAAGTCCGCCACGCGCATGACCGTCGTGCTGCGCAGCCTCACCTCCCAGGCGCAGCGCGAAC
>JAPPHW010000334.1:3396-11128 GCA_028820945.1 Defluviicoccus sp. | reverse complement strand
GCCACGCGCATGACCGTCGTGCTGCGCAGCCTCACCTCCCAGGCGCAGCGCGAACTGGACGCGCGCGCCCTGTCGTGGATCCGGACCAACGCGCCCGGGCTCGCTTCCGAGGCGTCCGGCGTCAGCATCGTCTTCGCCCATCTCTCGCAGAGAAACATCGAGAGCATGCTCACCGGCACGATCGTCGCCATGGCCCTTATCTCGCTGATCCTCGTCTTCGTTCTGCGGAGCGTTCGCGTCGGTTTGATCAGCCTCGTGCCGAACTTCATTCCGGCGGCGATGAGCCTGGGCCTGTGGGGCTACATGGTCGGCCGCGTGGGGCTCGCCGGTTCGGTGATGACCGCGATCGCCTTCGGCATCGTCGTCGACGATACGATCCATTTCCTGACCAAGTACCTGAAAGGCCGTGGCGAAGGGCTCACTGCCCCGGAGGCGGTCCAGAGCGCCTTCCGGACGGTCGGGCATGCGCTGTGGACCACGACCGCCATGCTGGCTCTGGGATTCCTGGTATTCGCGTCGTCCGGCTTCGAGATCAGCTGGGCGCTCGGCCTCCTGGTGACGCTCACGATATCCTTCGCGCTGCTGGCCGATTTTCTGCTTCTCCCGCCCCTGTTGATGGCGCTCGACAAGAGGAAACGATGATTCGCTGCCGTCGGCCCCCATGGGCCCGGCCTACCCGTCGCCCGTGTCGAAATGCTATCCTGTCGCCCGGTCTTCACCAGCCCATCCGGTCATGAGCGGAATCGAGCACGCAAACGGACACAAGCCTCTGTCGCTGGCGCATCTGGTCGATCCCAATATCGGCCGCGCGGCGCGGCCCGACCCGGCGGATTACCGGTTCGAGCTGCCCGACGTGCTGCGCGCGGTCGTGCAGCTCCGCTCGCAGGCGCCCGAGGACGCGTTCAGCTCGTCCTATCTCGGGACCGAGCGCGAGGGAAACGCGATCCTGGTCGGCGAGGACAATCTGTTTCTCACCATCGGCTACCTGATCGCCGAGACCGATCACATCGTCCTCGGCTCCGACGGGGGCGAGATGACCCGCGCACAGGTGCTCGCCTACGATTACGAGACCGGGTTCGGTCTGCTGCGGGGCGGTTCCTCGCTCGGCGCGCGGCCGGTCGCGCTCGGCGAAACCGCCGGGCTGCGCGAGAAGGACTGGGCGGTGGCCGCCGCTCGGGGCGGGCTGGAGAACGCCATCAAGGCGGAAATAGTCTCCAAGCGCGAGTTCGCCGGCTACTGGGAATATTTGCTCGACGAGGCGATCTTCACCGCACCGCCGCACCCCCACTGGAGCGGCGCCGCGCTGATCGACAACGACGGGCGGCTGGTCGGGCTGGGCTCGCTCTTCGTGCAGGACGCTTCCCCCGGCGGCGGGCCGAGCGCGGGCAACATGTTCATCCCGATCGATCTTTACAGGGAGACGGTCGACGACCTGCTTCGTTTCGGGCGCAGGCCCGGGCCGAGTAGGCCGTGGCTCGGCATCTACAGCATCGAGGCGCTGGGCCGGGTGCTGATCACCTCGATCTCGGAGCGCGGACCCTGC
Source organism: Defluviicoccus sp. (assembly GCA_028820945.1). The sequence continues at coordinate 9,585 of JAPPHW010000334.1, read as the reverse complement.
GCCGACTCGGGTCTCGAGGCGGGCGATGTCGTGCTTTCGGTCAACGGCGCCGATGTCGGGTCGATCGCCCAGATGTATCGCAGGATATGGGATATCGGACCCGCGGGATCGATGGTTTCGCTCAGGCTGCTGCGCGACGGCGAGGTGCACACGGTCGAGATCGTCTCCGCCGACCGCGAAAAGCTGATGAAGGGCCCGCGCGCGCATTGAAGCGGTAAGCCGCGGCAGGGCACGGCGCCATGGACCGCACGCTTCGGAACCTGATCGTCGAGCTGCAACGCTTCGGCGACGCGCCCGCGGTCATCGCCTTCTCCGACGCCGGCATGCGGACGCGGAGTTACCGCGACCTGCACCGCGACGTGCTGGCCCTCGCCGGAGGGTTGCTTTCGCGTGGGCTCGGCCACCGCGTGCCGGTCGCGGTCATCGGGGTCAACAGCGACGCGCAAGTCGTTCTCCGCCTCGCGCTCGCTGCCGTCGGCGCGGTCGCGGTGCCGCTCGACGACATGGGATCGCCCGAGGATTTCGGCCGTGCGCTCGACAACAGCGGTGCGCGCGCCCTGTTCGCGGACAGCGGGATCCTGCGCGAGCTGCCGGAAGCGTCGACCGCCGACCTCTCCGGCGTCTGGCGGCTCGACGACGACGACACCGGCGGAACCCGGCACTGGTCGGAGCTGATCGGCGCCGCGCCGGACGCGTTGCCGAAGGTCGTTCCCGAAGACCTCGCCGCGATCATCTACACCTCGGGGACGACTGGGGTAGCGAAGGGTGTGCCGCTGACCCACGGCAATTTCATGTTCAACATCGAGGCGCTGGCGAAGGGCGGGTTCGTCGATACGAACGACCGTGCGGCGCTGCCCCTGCCGCTCCACCATGCCTATCCCTTCATGGCCGGGCTGATGGTGCCGTTCGCCTGCGGCTCTACCGTGATCCTGCCCAAGGCGCCCACCGGACCCGATGTCGCGACCGCGCTTCGCGAAGCGGGAGCGACCGTCATGGTGGGCGTGCCCCGGCTCTACGAGGCCATGGTCGAGGGCATTCGCGGCAGGCTTGCGAGCGGCGTGGCCGGCAAGCTGTTCGGCGCGCTGTGGCGGATTTCCGCCGCGGTCTCCCGCAATGGCGGCCCGCGTATCGGCAAATGGGCGATGTGGCCGGTGCGGCGCCGTTTCGCGCCCCGGCTGAAGATGATTGTCTCCGGCGGCGCGAGGCTCGACGAGGATGCCGCGTGGCGGCTCGAAGGCCTCGGGTTCCAGGTCCTGACCGGCTACGGGCTGGTCGAGACCTCGTCGGTCACCACCTACAACCGTTACGGCGAGGGCCGGATCGGCACCGAGGGGAAGCCGGTCGAGGGAAGCGGCCTGCGAATCGCCGATCCCGACGAGGAGGGGATCGGCGAAGTACAGCTCAGCGGGCCGCACGTCTTCTCCGGCTATTTCGGGGACAGCGCGACGACCGAAACGGTGTTCACCCCGGACGGGTGGTTCCGCTCGGGCGACCTCGGCCGCATCGAGCCCGACGGCTCGCTCGCGATCACCGGGCGCAGCAAGGACGTGATCGTGCTGTCGGGCGGCAAGAACGTGGGTCCGGAGGAGGTCGAGACCGCGCTTTCCGCAAGCCCGCTGATCGCCGAGGCCGGGGTCTTCGAGCGCGACGGCGGCCTCGCCGCGCTGGTCGTTCCCGACGAGGACGCGCTGCGCGAGGCGGAAACCCAGAGGCTCGAAGACGCGCTCCGCATCGCCGTTACCGAGGCCGGCGCCGGTCTCGCGCCCTATAAGCGGGTCACCGCGTACCGAGTCTTGCGCGAGCCGCTGCCGAGGACCCGGCTCGCCAAGCTGCGGCGGTTCCGCCTGCCCGAGCTGTTCGAGGCCGCCGGCGGGCGCGGCGCGCGCGAAGAGGGTCCGGAGCTCGACCCTGCACTCGCGAACGACACGAGAGCCGGGCGTATCCTCGCGCTCATGCGCGCCCGGTTCGGCGACGAAACGATCGGGCTTTCCACCAGCCCCCAGCTCGACCTCGGCGTCGATTCCCTCGCCTGGCTCGAAATCGCCCAGGAGATCCAGAGCGATCTCGGCGTAATTCTCGCCCCCGACGCGCTGGCCGGGGCGGTGACCCTGGCGGATCTCGTCCGCGCGGCCATCGATGCGCCCGAGGCGGCCCCCATATCGCCGGCGGAAGCGGTCCTTCCGGCGCGCTTGCGGGGCCTTGGCCGATTCGTTTGCTGGATCGTTTACTGGCTCAACCGGTTGCTGATGAAGGCGGCATTTCGCGTGCGCCGTCACGGCCCGGCTCCCGATCCCGCCAGGCCGACGATCCTGATCGCAAACCACGCAAGCGATCTCGACCCGCTCGTGCTCGCGGCGGCGCTTCCCTGGCGGAGCTTCAGCGCGCTGTGGTGGAGCGCCGACCGGGCCCGAGTCTTCGAATCCCCGAGCCTCCGCTGGCTCCCCCGGATCGCGCAGCTCTTCCCGATCGACGACCGCAACCCGGCCGAGGGTCTCGCCGTCGCCGGAGGGCTGATCGAACGCGGCGAGAGCCTGGTCTGGTTTCCCGAGTCCTGGCGTTCCCCGGACGGGAATCTGCAGGCCTTCATGCGCGGGATCGGCGTTCTCCTCACCGGACGCCCGGTCGCGCTGACTCCCGCCTATATCGGGGGAACGTTCGAGGTTCTCCCGCGGCATCGCCGCTGGCCGCGGCTGCATCGCGTGGACGTCTATTTCGGCGCAACGATCGACCCGCCGCGGAAGGAGGAGACAATCGAAGAGGCGGTTGCCGCTGCCCGCGCCCTCGTAGCCGACCTGGAACTGCGCTATGGTACGGACCGCAGTTGAACGGGGAGAAACCATGCCGCGCGAGGAACAGATCAGCTTTCAGTCCGACGGGCTTACGTTACGCGGTGTCCTTCATCTTCCCGACGGCATCGAGCCCGGGGAACGCCGCCCGGCCTTTCTCGTCCTGCACGGATTCGGCGGCAACAAGACGTCCGACAACTGCGTTCTGCCATGCCGGATGCTGACCGGCATGGGCTATGTCACGCTCCGCTTCGACATGCGCGGCTGCGGCGAGAGCGACGGCGAATTCGGCCGTATCGTCTGTCTCGAACAGGTCGAGGACACCAAGGCGGCGCATGCCTGGCTCGGCGCCCGTCCGGAGGTAGATCCGGAGCGGATCGGCGCTCTCGGGTCGAGCTTCGGGGCGGCGGTCGCGGTGTACACGGCCGGCGTCTACGACAGGATCGCCGCGGTGATCTCGTCCGGCGGCTGGGGCGACGGCGCGCGCAAGTTCCGCGGCCAGCACCCGACGCCCGAAGCATGGAAGAAGTTCACGGACATGCTCGAAGCCGGCAGGCGACACCGCGAGGAGACCGGTGAGTCGCTCATGGTGCCGCGCTACGACATCGTGCCGATTCCCCCGCATCTGCGGAACAATCTCGCCGCGAAGTCGGTGCAGCAGTTTCCCGCCGAGACCGCGCAGTCGATGTACGATTTCGTCGCCGACGACGTGGTCGGCAACATCGCGCCGCGCCCCCTGCTTCTGTTGCACAGCTCGGTGGATTCGGTCACCCCGACCGAGCAGTCGATCGAGATGTTCAAACGCGCCGGCCAGCCGACCGACCTGCACCTCACCGCCGAGACCGACCACTTCATGTTCGCGGAAAGCAATGTCCGCGTGCACCGCGTGATTACCGACTGGCTCGAGAAGTTCTTTCCGGTCCGGGTCTCGGTGAACGCCTGAACGAGAGCGGGCGCGAGGGACGCCCGTCGAGGAGAGATGCCATGATGCCTTCGATCAAGAGCCTTCATCATTGGGCCTATCGCTGCCGCGACGCCGAGGAGACCCGGCACTTCTACGAGGACGTGCTCGGCCTTCCGCTGGCACACGTGGTCTCGGCCGACATCGTGCCCAGCACCGGCGAGTACTCGCCCTACGTTCACATCTTCTTCGAGATGGCGGACGGCTCCTACGTCGCCTTCTTCGATCTCGGCGACAACGAGATCACCAAGCGCGATCCCGACACGCCGCGCTGGGTCAACCACCTGGCGCTCGAGGTCGAGAACGAGGAGGCGCTGGTGACCGCCAAGGCGCGGCTCGAGGCGGAAGGCGTCGACGTGCTCGGGATCACCGACCACGAATTCGTCAAGTCGATCTACTTCTTCGACCCCAACGACATCCGGCTCGAGCTCACCTGCCGGATCTCGGGCAAGAAGGACCTGGAGAAGAAGGCGGCCGAGGCGCACAGGCTCTTGGCCGAGTGGACCGGCCGCCCCGGCCGCGTTGCCGCCGAGTAGGCGCGAAGGGTCGTATCGAAGGCCGGCCCGCCTCAGCGTTCGGCCGGCAACACCTCCGTCATGGCGTCGACCCACGACGCATCGGCGCCCAGAGTCTCCAGTTCCGCCGCGGCCTCCGCCTTGGTCTGGGTGACCATCGGAATCACGCCCTGATTCTCGCCCTCCGCCGGGTGGCAGCACGCCTCCAGCCGGATGCCGTTCGGGTCCCGGAAATAGATCGAGACCATGCCCGGCAGGATGTCGATCGGCCCATCGAAGGGGACGCCGTGGCGGGTCAGGCGCTCCTGAATCTCCCGGAACCGCTCGGCCGTGACCGAAAACGCGCAGTGCTGCATCCCGCCGATGGCGTCGCGATCGGATTGAGGCTTCTCTCCCTTCGGGATCTCGAAGAAGGCGAGCAGGCTGTCGTTGCCCATGTCGAAGAAGTAATGGCGGATGCATTCCCAGGGCGGGTTGCCCCGGTTGCCGGGTCCGGTGCCGACGCCCTCCGGCACCTTCATCGCATGCACCAGCGGCATGCCGACCACGTTCACGAAGAACTCGGTGGTCGCCTTCATGTCCTCGGTGGTCAGCGCCAGATGGTGCACGCCGCGCGTCACGACATGGTAGTCGGCCGCCTGGGCCGGCGCGGCCACTCCTGAATCGGCCATGGTCGGTACCTCCCGGGGTCCGGATGACACGGGGACATTAGAGCATTTCGTCGCGAAGGCGAACCGCCAAGCGACGGCCGTCGCGGTCAGAGGGCGAGCGGCGTGTCCTGGGCGCGCCGGTATATCGCTTCGAGATAGGGGGCGAGCCTTCTGGCACCCGATTCCATCGCCGGCACGCACTCCCGAACGTAGCGTTCCGCCGCCTCGCGGATTTCGTCCCTGAGCGCGTCTTCGTCGACCGACAGGATTTCGCGGTCGAGCATCACGACGCGGCCGTCGACGATCGAGGTCCTCACCGCCTCCGACGTCGCCGAGAAGGCGAGCTGGCGGATCGGGTCGACCAGGGGGATGAAGCCCCAATGACCGCGGTCGAGCAAGATCAGGTCGGCGCGCATGCCGGGCTCGATCCTTCCCACCTGGTCCGCCATCAGCCCCGTCCTGGCGCCCGCCGAGGTCGCCATGTCGAACGCCTCGTCCGCCGAAACCCAGGATGCACGATCGGGATTGCCGGTCTTGTGGATCAGGCCTGCCGCCCGGATCGCCTCCACCAGATCGGCGGTATCGCTGGTGGCCAGGCCGTCGGTGCCGAGCGCGACGTCGATCCCCGCATCGAGCAGCTTGCGCACCGGGCAGGTGCCGCTCCCGAGCTTCATGTTGGAGAGCGGGTTGTGGACCACGGAACAACCGCGGTCGGCGAGCCTGGCGATGTCGTCGTCGGTGAGCCAGATCGCATGCACCAGAGTGGTGCGCGGTCCCAGCAGCCCGACGCTGTCCATGAAGGCGACCGCCGTCATGCCCCAGGCGTCCTCGGCGTGGATGGCCTGCAGCCGGGTTTCGAGCGTGTGGCAGTGGATCGGGATATCGCGCTCGGCCGAGAGCGCCGCGATCCGGCGCAGGAGATCGGGCGTGCAGCGCTGCGGGCCGCAGGGAGCGAGCACGATGCGAATCCGGCCGTCGCGATCGTGCCAGCGGTCGAACTGGCGCTCGAACAGGGCGATCTGCGCGTCCGCGTCGGCGCCGCCCATTTCGGCGAGCTCGTCGTGGATCGCCTCCGGTATCAGCTCGTCCGCCCAGGGGAGGCACGCCCGCAGGGGCTGGTCCCACATGTCCACCGTCACCCAGGCGCGGAGACCCGCATCCGCGTAAGCCTGGACCGCCGCATCCATCGCGTCCGGCGTCGCCGGCGGGTGCACATAGTCGTCCTGGACGGTGGTCACGCCGGCGCGGATCGATTCGATCGCCGCCAGCATGGTCCT
>JAPPHW010000334.1:0-3296 GCA_028820945.1 Defluviicoccus sp. | reverse complement strand
CCTGGACGGTGGTCACGCCGGCGCGGATCGATTCGATCGCCGCCAGCATGGTCCTCAGATAGTAGTCGCGCTCCGTCAGCAGCGGGAAGCCGAACGGCGGGTAGCTCTCGCCCAGCCATATCTCGAGCGGCAGGTTGTCGTACGCGCCCTGCTGAAATCCTTCGTTCGAGTGGAGGTGGGCATTGACCAGCCCGGGCATGACGATCGCGTTAGACGCGTCGATGACCGTTCCGTCGATGTCCCGGCCCTTGTCCCGCCCGATGTCGACGATATAGGCGCCCTCGACGATAACGTCGGCGGTCTCATAACGGCGCGACCCCGCTTCGCCGCGGACGACCAGCCCGTCCTTGACGATCAGCGTCTCGGCCATCGGCCGTCGCCTCGCGCTACTCCTTCAAGGCCCGCAGCACCCGTTCCGGCGTCATCGGGAGGCGCCTTAGACGGACCCCGGTGGCGTGGGCGGCGGCGTTAGAGATCGCCGGAGCGATGCCGACGATGGGCGGCTCGCCGATCCCCTTGGCGCCGAACGGGCCGTCCTCGTCCGGATCCTCCACCAGCATTGTCTCGATCTCGGGCGGAACGTCCATGATCCCCGGGATTTTGTAGTCCATGAAAGACGGGTTCGCGAGGCGGCCCGAATCCCACACCATCTCCTCGCAGAGCGCGTAGCCGAGCCCCTGGACGATGCCGCCCTGGATCTGCCCTTCCACCGCGGTCGGGTTGATCGCCTTGCCGATGTCGTGCGCCGACCAGACCTTGAGTGGAGTAATCCGCCCGGTGGCCTCGTCGAGTTCCACTTCCACCGCTTGGGCGGCAAAGATCCAGGCGCCGATCTTGCCGAACGGGAACCCCTTCAGATAGCCGCGCTTGGGGTCGAAGTCGGGACCGTCATAGGCGAGAGAGTTGGTGCCGATGACCGGCCCGCCGGCGACCCAGTGCGAGAAGCCCGAGATGTCGCGGAACCCGACCTCCGCCTCCGGCACCCCCTTGATTCCGATGCGCCCGCCGTCGCGGAGCTCAAGATCCTCCTCCGCGCACTCCATCATGATCGCCGCGCGCTGCTTGAGCTGGTTTACCGCGTCCTCGGAGGCGGCGACCACGGCGCGCCCGGCCATGTAGGTGACCCGGCTCGCGGTGGTGCCCCAGTTGTAGGGCGAGCCGTCGGTATCCGGCGTCGCCACGCTCACCCGGTCGACGTCGAGCCCGAGAGAGGCCGCGCAGATCTGGACCAGGACCGTGTCCGAGCCCTGGCCATTGTCCACCGCGCCGGTGTTCAGCACGGCCGTGCCGTCCTCCAGGATTCGCACGATCGCGCCCGAGGTCAGAACGCCCGAGATATGCGGGACGCAGGCGAGTCCGATGCCGCGCCTCTTGCCCGATCCGTTCGCCGCCGCCTTTCGCTTCTCGTCCCAGCCCGATGCCGCGCGGACCCGGTTCAGGCACTCCGAGAGCCCGGCCTTGTTGAGCGCGACGCCGATCATCCACTCCTCGCCGGGCCGGACGGCGTTCTTTAGCCTGACGTCGATCGGGTCCATGCCGAGCTTGTCCGCGATCTCGTCGATCTGGGTTTCGCCCGCGATGGCGACCTGCGGCCCTCCGAAACCCCGGAACGCGCCCGATCGCAGCTTGTTGGTGTAGACCGGCCGGGACTGGATCGAAACGTTCTCGATCCGGTAGGGCCCGCGGCAGAACAGTGCCGCGATCCCGGCCACGCCCGGGCTGTCGTCGGCATAGGCGCCGGCGTCCAGCACGATCCTGACCTCGCGCGCGAGCAGCGTGCCGTCGGCCGCGGCGCCGGTCTTCATCCACACCTTGCCGGGATGGCGCGCGCGGATCATCTCGAAATCCTGCTCGCGGGTGAGCGTCACCTTGACGGGCCGGCCGGTGGCGCGGGCGAGCGCGGCGGCGGCGGGCTGCACGGTCTGCTCCATCTTGCCGCCGAACGCGCCGCCCACCTGCGGCGTCACGCAGCGCACCTTCGACATCGGGATGCCGAGGGAATCGGCGGTGAACGCCTGGACGTGGAACACCGACTGGTTGGACGACCAGATGGTGATCTTGCCGTTGGAATCGATCTCGGCGAGCGCCGAGCAGGGCTCCATGTAGGAATGGCACTGGGCCTGCGTCTCGTAGCTACCCTCGACGATCGCCGCGCAGCGGTCCCACGCCGAAGCAACGTCGCCCTCGACGATCTCGATGATCGCCATCGCGTTGCCGTCGCTGTCGGCCTCGAAGACCTTGATGTAATCGCCCGAATTCTCATGCAGGACCGGCGCGTCCTCCGCCATCGCCTCGTCGGTGTCGAAGACCGCCGGCAGCTCCTCGTAGGCGATGTCGATCGACCGTGCCGCTTCCTTGGCGGTCTCCAGATCGACCGCCGCCACCGCGGCCACCGGCTCGCCCATGTAGCGGACCTTGCCGACGGCGAGCGCGGTCTCGTCCTTGATGAAGGGACCGATCTTGTGGTCGCCGATATCCTCGCCCGTCACCACCGCCTCGACGCCGTCGAGCGCGAGCGCGGCGGAGACGTCGTAGCCCGCGATCCGCGCATGCGCATAGGGGCTCGGCACGATGACGCCGAACAGCATGTCGGGACGCGACATGTCGTCCGCGTAGACCGCCTTGCCGGTGATCTTGTCGCGCGTCTCCAGCCGCGGAATGCCCTGGCCGACGGGGCTCACATAGTCGCTCATGACGCGCCTCCCGCGCTCGCGGACCTCACCGCCTCGATCACCTTCACATAGCCCGAGCAGCGGCAGAGGTTGCCCGAGAGCCCGTCGCGGATTTCCTCGTCCGTCGGGCTGGGGTTCTCCGCCAGCAGCGCCGTCGCGGCCACGGCCATGCCCGGCATGCAGAACCCGCACTGCACCGCGCCGCGGTCGAGCAAGGCTTGCTGGACCGGAGACAGCTCGTTGCCCGCCGCGAGTCCCTCCACGGTGACGATTTCCCGGTCCGTCGCGTTGACGGCCAGGGTCAGGCAACCGCGCACCACGGCGCCGTCGATCGTCACCGAGCACGCGCCGCACACCCCCTGATTGCAGCCCCGCTTCGAGCCGGTCAGCAGGATCTGTTCCCGCAGCACCTGAAGCAGCGTGTGCCAGGGCCGGACGAACAGCCGGTGCGTGCGGCCGTTGACCTTCAACGAGATCGGGATTGCCTCGCTCATCGCGCCCCTCCCTTCGCCGCGGCCGCTCGCAGCGCGCGTCCCAGCAGCGGTTCGACCAGCATCATCCGGTATTCCCCCGATCCCCTGACGTCGTCGACCGGGTCGCATTCCTCGCGCAGGATCGCGGCGG
>JAPPHW010000351.1 GCA_028820945.1 Defluviicoccus sp. | reverse complement strand
GCGTTCGGCGTCTACATATTCGTCGCTCTCGAACTCCGCAAGGCGGCGGACCGCGAGGCGGTCGAGCCCTTCGGCGAGCAGCCCCTCGACGCGCGCCCCCTCGGCCGGCACCACGATTGGGTAGTGGCGGCCGCGGATATAGACCCGCCGGTATCCGGGAAGCCGCGCCGGCGCGAGCGGGCGGCGTCCGATCCAGGAACCGAGGATGTACGTCCTGACGTCCGGATCGAGCAGCGTGCCGTAGAAGAAATACCGCAACGGCGATCCGGGCTCAGTTGACTTCCGCCGTCAGCCGCGCCCCGCGCGAAGCCATGAAATAGAGCCCGAGATGGTGGGCGAGCGCCTGGGGGTGGGACGCGGTTTCCGGCAATCCCAGCTCGGCCGCGGTCTCAAGATCCAACCCGTAGGTGGCGCAGCCGGGCTCGTACACCACGATCTCGGCGAGGTCCGGCATCAGCCCGTGGTTGCGCGCCGACAGCATGGTGAGCACGAAATCCATCACGCAGATATCGGTGCAGATGCCGACGACCAGCACGGTCTCAATACGGCCCGCGCGCGCCCAGTCGACGATCCGGTTGGTGCCGGCGTCGGCGTCGATCGCGCCCACGAAACCGTTGATGCAGTCCTTCTCGATCAGCGTCGCGTGCGCGCAGCCGTGCAGCCAGGCGAGTTCCGGCACGAGCTCCTCCTGCCCCGTGCCGCGCTCGCAATGGGGCGGATAGGGCGGCTCCGGCTTGCCGGGCGTGTGGGTGTCGAGGAAGGCGGCGATGGGCCAACCCTCGTGGGCGAAGCGACGCGCGAGGCGGTCGGTCTCCTCGACCATGCGGCTGACCTGCGGGTTGGGAGCTGGCGGCGCGAGAGGCCCGGCGCCGACGGTCGCGAAACCGTTCACCTCGTCCACGATGACGAGACCGGTGCGCTGCGCCGCCGCGTCGAACGGCGCCGTCGCGACCGGCATGTGCGTCCGCAGGCCCTGCAGGAGGGTGTCGATATTCGTGCTCATCCCCGACCTCCGCGATCCGGATGCGAGACGGGGAGTCTACATGTCGGGGGCGTCGACGCCAGATTCGTCGAGCTGGCGGCGGAGCGATGCCTTGAGCCGGTCGAGCCCGTCCCCGTCCGCCGCCTCGCAGCGCGCGACCAGGGCTTCCTCGGTGTTGGACGCCCGGAGCAGCCACCACCCGTCGCCGGTGCGGACCCGGACACCGTCGACCTCGCTCATCTCCTCGCCCTCCTCGCGCAAGCGGCCGCGTATTTCCTCGACGACGGCGAACTTGCGGGCGCCGTCGCAGCGGAACCGGAGCTCGGGCGTGGCGACCGCCGAGGGCAGGCGATCGCGGATCTCGGCCAGAGTCTCGCCGGCCCGCGAGAGAAAGTCGAGGAGTCTCACCGCCGCGTAGATCGCGTCGTCGTAACCGAAATACCGGTCGGCGATGAAGACATGCCCGCTCATCTCGCCGGCGAGCAGCGCGCCGGTTTCCGCCATCTTCGCCTTGATCAGCGAATGCCCGCTGCTCCACATCAGCGGCACCCCGCCCAGGCGCGCGATCTCGTCGAACAGGAACTGGCTCGCCTTCACGTCGGCGATTACCGTCGCGCCGGGGTGCCGCGCGAGCACGTCGCGCGCCAGCAGCATCAGGATCTGGTCGCCCCACAGGATGCGGCCGGCGCCGTCGACGACGCCGATCCGGTCGCCGTCGCCGTCGAAGGCGATACCGAGCTCGCACCCTTGGGCGGTCACCGCGCCGATCAGCTGGCGGAGATTGTCCGCCACGGTGGGGTCGGGGTGGTGCGAGGGGAAGGTTCCGTCGATCTCCTCGTTGAGCAGGATGTGGGTGCCGGGCAGGCGCGCGCACAGCATCCGCATCGCCTCGCCGGCGGAGCCGTTGCCCGCATCCCAGGCGACCCTGAGCGGGCGGCCGCCGTCGAAGTCGAGGGCGACCCGGTCGACATAGGCATCGAGGACCGGCCGGTCCTCACGCGAGCCGCGACCGGTTTCGAACGCTCCCCCGGCCACGATCCGGCCGAGCCCCGCGATGTCGTCGCCGTGGAACGGACCGGACGCCATCTGGAACTTGAAGCCGTTGTGGTCGGGCGGGTTGTGGGAACCGGAGACCATCACGCCGGCATCGGCCTCGAACTTCTTCACCGCGAAATAAAGCATCGGGGTGGGACCGAGACCGACACGGATCGCGTGCGCCCCGGCGCTCGCCAGACCGTCCACCAGCGCCGCTTCGAGCGCGGGCGAATGCAGCCGCCCGTCATAGCCGACGCAGACGGAACGGCCTCCGCCCTTGCGCACGACCGTCGCGAAGGCGCGCCCGACGGCCTCCGCGTCGTCCGGCGACAGGGTCTGTCCCACGATCCCGCGAATGTCGTAGGCCCGCAGGATCGACGGGTGGAGCGCCCTCGCCCCGCTCATGCCGCGCCTTCGACCGTCCTGCGCCCGACGCTCCGGTAGTCGAAGGCGGCGCTGCCCATCTCGTCGAGCTCGTAGATGTTGCGCATGTCGACGATCGCCGGCGTCTTCATCAGCGCGCGCACGCGAGAGAGGTCGAGGGCGCGGAACTCGTTCCATTCGGTGACGATGGCGAGGCAGTCCGCATCTTCCATCGCGGCGTAGGCGTCCCCGCACCATTCGACCCCGTCGAACAGGCGCCTCGCCGCGTCCATGCCCTGCGGATCGAAGGCCCGGGGGGTTGCGCCGCGCTCCAGCAGCCCGGCCAGAATGCCGAGACCGGGGCTCTCCCTGATATCGTCGGTATTGGGCTTGAAGGTGATCCCGAGCACCGCGATGCGCTTGCCCGAGACCGAACCGCCGCAGGCCGCCTCGACCTTGTCGATCATGCGCCGCACCCGGGCTTCGTTGACCTCGACGACGGTTTCGACGATCCGCACCGGCGTTCCCGCCTGCCGCGCGGCGGATACGAGCGCGCGCGTGTCCTTGGGCAGGCAGGAGCCGCCATAGCCCGGCCCGGCGTGCAGGAACTTGGAACCGATACGCCCGTCGAGCCCGATCCCGCGGGCGACGTCCTGCACGTCGGCGCCCACCTTCTCGCAGAGATCGGCGATCTCGTTGATGAAGGTGATCTTGGTCGCGAGAAAGGCGTTGGCGGCGTACTTGATCATCTCCGCGGTCTCGAGCGCGGTCAGGACGATCGGGGTCTCCAGCAGGTAGAGCGGGCGGTAGACGGCCTGCAGAACCCGGGCGGCACGCTCGCTCTCGACCCCGATCACCACCCGGTCGGGGCGCATGAAGTCGCCGATCGCCGAACCCTCGCGGAGGAACTCCGGGTTGGAGACGATGTCGAACGTCTCCGGCGGGCGATACTTCGTCACGAGCTTTCCGATCTCGCGGGCGGTGCCGACCGGGACGGTCGACTTCATCACGACGACCTTGTAGCCGTCGTCCATGCAGCGGGCGACCTCCTCGGCGGCCTCGCGAACGTTATGGAGATCGGCCCGGCCGTCGCCGTGGCGGCCGGGCGTTCCCACCGCGATGAAAACCGCCTCCGAACCCGCCACGGCCGCTTCGGTCTCGGTCGCGAAGGAGAGCCGGCCGGCGCCGACGTTCGACCGAACCAGGGATTCGAGGCCGGGCTCGTAGATCGGAATTTCGCCGCCCCGCAGCATGTCGATCTTCGACGAGTCCCGGTCGACGCAGACCACGTCGATGCCGAACTCCGAAAAGCAGGCGCCGGACACAAGACCGACATAACCCGCACCGATCATTCCGATGCGCATCGCTCGAACCCTTGCTTCTGGATCGCCCGACAGGCGAATCGCCGCCTCGGCGGCTCAACTCCCGAGCAGTATTTCCTTCGCCTGATTGATCTTGGCGGCAAGGTAGGTCGAGCCGCCCTGGTCGGGGTGGATCTTGAGCATCAGCTTGCGGTGGGCGTCGCGGATTTCGTCCGCATCGGCGCCGCGGCGGACGCCGAGTATCTCGTAAGCCTCGTCGACCGTCATCGGTTGCCCGTCGGACGCGCCGCCGTTTCCGCCATGCGCGCCGGCATCGCCGCCGCGCCATTCCGGGCCGTGCACGCGGTCGAGATAGGATTCGATCAACTCCGCCGATTGCGTGTCGTTGACGCGGCAATCGCGGAGCAGCGCGAGCAGTTCCTCGAGGCTGAGCTCCTCGATCAGCCGGCCGCGGAACGGCCCCTCCAGCACGGTGCCCTGGAGCTCCCCGGTGTCGTGGTCGAGAGACATGCGCAGATAGTCGGTCTCGACATCGGAAGACTGGCCCGGCGAGGGGCCGCGAAAGCTGCGCGCCGCCTGGGCGATGCGCCGCGCGCGGAACAGCATGGGCAGCAGACCGGCGGCGATCATCGCCGCGTAGGCGATACGGCCGGTCACCGTCAGATAAGTTCCGATGCCGATGCCGAGAATCGCGAGAGTCCATTTGAGGATTCGCAGCAGCACCCTCGGGTCGATGCCCTGGATCCCGCGGACCAGGAGATAGAGGCCGATAGCGACCGCGATGACGAGGATCAGATAGGACATGGCCGGGCGTCGGGAGCGTTCAGCCGATCTGCTTGGTGATCTGCAACGCCGCCCCGCCGGTTCGCTTGCCGTAATCGCTGAGCGCAAGCCTGCCGCCGGCGGCGAAAACCGCAACCGCGCCGAGCAGCTCCCTCAATTGCCGGGCGGAGGAAGAGTCGAAGTTGCAATAGGCGCCGCCGGTGAGCCTGGCGATCTGCCGGAAGGCGCGCGTCGCGATCGGCTCGCCGCCCTCCTGGAACATGAAGGCCGGCGTCCCCAGCACCCCGAGGCGGCCCGCGTGATGGCACAGCCGGTCCACGTCCTCCTCCATGCAGTCGCCGACGAAGACCAGCGCGTTGACCTTCTTCTTCTCGGTCTCCTTGAGGGTATGCCTCAACACCTTGCCGATCTGGGTCTGCCCGCCGAGGCAGCGGACGGCGGTCATGCGCCGCACCAGGTCGCCGGAGGAGTCGACCCACGGGCTCGCCTTGCACTCGCCGAAGCCGCGGTAGAAGACGAGCTGGACCTCGAGCCCGCCGAGAACCTCGGTCTCCCGGAACATCTCGGCCTGGATGTGGCACGCCCGGTCCCAGGTCGGCTCGCGGCTCGCCGTCGCATCCATCGCGAAGACCAGCCGGCCCCGTCCGCCCGCGGCCTTCAGGTTGGGGGTCTGCGCGAGCCGGTCGAGAAAGTTCGCGACGTCGCCGCCGGTCGACCTGGCGGCCTCTCTGCCGGTTCTGCGGGTCACGTCCTTCGACATCGGTCCCACTCGTTCTCACCGGAGAGATAGTGTACGCGCCTCCCCGTATCCAGAAGTTTGCCCTTACCCGAAGGGCGAAATCCAGACGGCGGTATCGTGGAACCCCGCTTCCGCCCAGCGGTGGGCATGCAGGCGCCGAGACCCCGGCGAAACCGCCCATTTGCGGCCGATCCGACTATAGAGCGCGCCCGGTTGGCCGACAATGGGCGCGACTGCCCCGGTCAGCCCTTGTGCATTCTGCCGTCCGGCACGAAGGCGTGGAACACGAATGCGAAAGTAAGGTCGTGCACCTCGTCCTTCCACTTGTCGCCGTCGCGGCGCTCGACGATCAGGTTGCCGATGTCGCGGCCCTCGGCGATCGTGCCGCTGTCGAGCGCCGAGTTCTGGCCGGCAACCCAGCGGAAGCGGATGTCGCCCGCGATCAACTCGCCCCTCTTCCTGATGAGGTCGAGCGGCCAGGCCTCATTCCCGACCTTCACGACATAGGCCATCGGCGCGATGCCCTCGGGCAAGTCCCCCCGGTAGAGGAACGGGCGCGCCGCGCTGTCGTAACCTCGGTAGGGATTCGCGCCGTAAGGACGCATCGCGGGGTTGTTGGGCACCAGCACGCGCCCGTTCGCATGGCGCTCCTTGAAGAGCGCGAAGGACTCCACGCGCGACGGCAGGAACTTGAGGACCGTGCCGTCGAATTCGCCGACGATTCCGGTACCGGTAAATTGCTGCCACCAGCTTTCGGTCTGGCGGTCGTACATGACGAGGTCGCTGTTACGGAGCTTTCCGGTGGTGCCGAAATCGAGCACCCGGCCGTCGACCCTGCGGTCGAACACGATGGCCGAGTTGCAGAGCGGGCAATAGGTGACCGAGACCGGCACGCCGCCCACCGTGTCGTTCACGATCTCGTGCCAGATCAGGATCCGCAACGGGTACGCGCGCGCGTCGCCGCCGATCTTGAAACTCACCACCGGCTCGGTCGCGGCGAGGTCCTTCGCCTCGGAGAGCGGGACGAATTTCGGATCGTCGATCGACGGTATGCCGTCCTTGGGCGGCCCTCCCGACATGATCTCCTCGAACGCAACCGAGTGTCTGGAGAAATCCGTCTTGGGCCAGAACGGCTTCCAAAGCTCGGGTTTGGCCATTGCCGGGCCCGCGAGGAGGAGGAACGCGGCAGCGCTCCCCATTGCGAGCGTACGGACCGGATTTCGGGACGTCTGCGACATGGTCTTGTTCCTCCGGAACGACATGTAGCCCCTAAGGTTGGGTCTCGGGCGGCAACCGCAAGGATGCCTCTCCTCACAATCGGGTGAGCTTAACCTATCGGCCGGGTTCGCCGGGTCGCGCGGGGAACGGACTCAGACGGGCTGGGCCTCGCCGGTTTCGGCCGACCGGACGATCGCCTCGAGCACCCCGACCGCATGTCCCATTTCGCCCGGCGGGACAGGAAACGGAGCCCCGCCCGCCGCCGCCGTCGCGAACGCCTCCAGGCATTCGCGGATCGTGCGATAGCCGGGATAGTCGTAACCGTCCCAGCGCCGTTCGTCGCGGCTGCCGTCGCGGAAATCGGCTTCGAGCCGGTCGAGGGCGTGGATCTGGGCCCACCCCTCGGTCCCGAACACGCGCACCTGATAGAGATGGGCGGTCGCGGCGACGGTGCCGAGATAGCCGGTGCAGCCGTTCTCGAAGTCGATCAGGACCGAGGTCGCGTCGTCGACACCGAACGGCAGCGCGATGCGCTTGCTCGACGCGCGGACGGATGTCATCCGGCCGGCAAGCGCGATGAAGGCATCCACGACATGGATGCCGAGAGAGGTCATGCCGCCGGCCGGGCTCTCCGCGGCATCCGCCCGCCAGGTCTCCGCCGCTCGGGTGAGATCGGCCGAGAAATTCCCTTCCACATGGAGAATTTCGCCCAGCCGGCCGCCGTCCAGGATTCCCTGCATCGCGCGGAAATTGGGCGCGAACCGCCGGTTGTGGCCGATCGCCAGCGTGACCCCCGCCTTGTCGGTCGCCTCGATGGCGCTTTCCGCGTCGTCGGCCGAAAGAGTCAAGGGCTTCTCGCAGAAGACATGCTTGCCCGCCTCGGCCGCCGCGACGATCTGCTCGCGATGGAGCGAATGCGGCGTAGCCAGCACGACCGCGTCGATGTCCGGGTCCGAAAGCGCCTCGTCGTAATCCGCGCCCAGCGCCATCCCCTTGGCCGCGGCGTAGTCCTCCACCTTCGAGGGCGTACGCGTGACGGCGCGGACGAACCGGATGGCATCGGACCCTTCGCCGAGCGAGTCGACGAGAGTCTGGCCCCAGCGGCCGAGACCGACGACAGCCGCGCGGATCACGGTCAGGCGTCCGTCTTTTCGCGCGGCACCAACATGTCGTACCAAGGCTTGTTGTCGCGCGTCCTTGTGTCGTCGACGTGGAGCGCCTTAACCTCGGTGTACTCGTTCAGCCCCTCTTCGCCGAACTCGCGCCCGATGCCGGACTGCTTGTAGCCGCCGAACGGCATCCGCTCGCTCAGCAGGTGCCAGTCGTTGATCCACACGGTCCCGGTCCGCATCCGGGCGGCGATTTCCCGCGCGTGGTCGAGGTCTTCGCTCCACACGCCGCCGCCGAGGCCGAAGATCGAATCGTTGGCGATAGCGACCGCCTCGTCCTCGCTGTCGTATTTGAGCACGCACAGGACAGGCCCGAAGATCTCCTCCTGGGCGATCCGCATGTCGTTGGTGACGTCGACGAAGACCGTGGGCTCGATGAAATAGCCCTTGCCGAGCGGACCATCGATCGCGCGCGCGCCGCCGCAGGCGAGCTTGGCGCCCTCCTTCTTGCCGAGCTCGATATAGTCGAGGACGGTCTCCATGTGGCGCTCCGACACGACCGGGCCGAGCTTGGTCGCCGGATCGAGCGGATCGCCCATCGGAAGCGCCTCGAGCTTGGCGACCATCTGCCCCACGAAGTCGTCGTGCCGGTCTTTCGGCAGCAGCAGCCTGGTGCCCGACTCGCAGACTTGGCCCTGGTGGTAGAACGAGGCGAAGATCGAACCGTCGATCGCGATGTCCCAGTTGGCGTCGTGCAGCACGATATTGGCCGACTTGCCGCCGCATTCGAGAGTGACCTTCTTCAGAGTGCCCGACGCCTTGGCCATGATGTCGCGGCCGACCTCCGTGGAACCCGTGAAGGCGACCTTGTCGACCAGCGGGCTGGTGGTCATGACTTCGCCGATGCTGCCGCCGGGGCCGGCGATCACGTTGACGACGCCGGGCGGAAAGCCGACCTCGTCGACGATCCGGGCGAGCTCCATCGCGTTGAGAGGCGTGTCGCTGGCGGGCTTGAGCACGATGGTGTTGCCGGTGGCGAGCGCGGGCCCGAGCTTCCAGACCGCCATCAGGAGGGGGAAGTTCCACGGGATGATGGAAGCGCAGACGCCGATCGGCTCGCGAATCGTGTAGTTGAAGGACCGCCCCGGACGGGACATCCCCTCGATCTCCTTCGCCTCGGCGTTGTATCGCTTCGCCATCTCGCCGAAATACGCCATCTGCCGCTGGGCGAGATAGGCATCGGCGCCGCATTTCGCGATGGTGCCGCCGGAATCCCGGGATTCGTTCGCCGCGAGTTCCTTCTGCCGTTCCTTCATCGTCGCGGCCAGTTTGCCGATCGCCGCCGACCGCTCCTCGCCGCTCATATGCGGCCAGGGCCCCTCGTCGAAGGCCTTGCGCGCCGCGGCGATCGCCTTTTCCGCATCGGCGGGACTCGCCACCGGAATTTCGGCGATCGCCTCGCCGTCGAACGGGTTGATGCTGGGCTGCGTCCTGCCGCCTTCGGCGTCGACGAACGCGCCGTCGATATAGAGCTGGTAGGTCTCCATCGTCCCCGTTCTCCCTCGAAATGAGGCCCCGGCGGGCCGCGCGGAGATATAGCGGGCACCGTCCGGCCGGTCCATAGCACCCCCGGGCCGCGTGGCTATAATGCGGCCCTTTGCGGAACAGGCCGGAGGCTGGCGTGACGGAAGAAAGCGGAGGCTATGAGACCATCAAGGTCGAACGGCGGGACGGCGCGCTCGAAGTCACGCTCGACCGGCCGGAGGTGATGAACGCGATCAACGAGCCGATGGCCGACGAGATCATGGACGCCATGGCGGCGGTCGAGCTCGACCGCGAGATCCTCGTCGTGATCCTCCAGGGGAACGAGCGCGCGTTCTGCGCCGGCGCCGATCTGGGCGGCTTCAAGGACGAGATCCACGAGCGCTACGACAATTACCGCGCGCGCTACAACGTCCGCCGGAACCGGGTCCTCTACAAGTTCATGCAGGCTTACACCAAGCCGGTGATCTCGGCGGTGGAGGGGTACTGCCTCGGCGGCGGGTTCGAGCTGGCCATGTTCGGCGACATGATCGTGGCCGGCGAAGATGCGCAGTTCGGCCTGCCGGAATCCCGTCACGGCCTGATCCCGGGCGCCGGCGGGACCCAGAACCTGCCCCGCATGATCGGCGCCGCGCTCGCCAAGGAGCTGATCTGGACCGCGCGCAGGATCGGCGCCGAGGAAGCCAGATCGTACCGCATCGTCAACCATGTCACGCCCAAGGGAGAAGCCCTCGCCAAGGCGCGCGAGATCGTGGCGGCGATGGCGAAGAACGGTCCGCTCGCCATCATGATGACCAAGCAGGCCATCGACCGCGGCATGGACCTGCCGCTGATGCAGGGCTTCATGCAGGAAGCGGATCTCGCCTACATGCTCGCCTGGTCGGAGGACCGGGCCGAGGGGCTGAAGGCGTTCGCCGAACGCCGTCCGGCCAAGTTCAAGGGGCAGTAGCGACCGCCCCGCCCGTTCTCTAAAACCGCGCTCCAGCCCGGACCGTCAGCCGGCCGGGCACGCGTTTCCCCGGAGTCCCGACCATGCCAGATCAATCGTACCGCACCTTCCTCGCCAACCTGCAGCAGCAGGGCGAGATGATCCATTTCACCAAGGAAGTCGATCCGCTGGCGAACATGTCGGCGGTCGAGTGGAAGACCTACAACGACCTCGGCAAGTCGAGCCTGTTCACCAACATCAAGGGCCATGACGGCTGGCAGGCCTGCAGCCAGATCCTCGCCGACCGCGGTAAGTGGTCGATCGGGCTCGGCATCCCTGAAGACGAGATGCTGGAGACGATGTCGCTCCGGCTGCGCGAGCCGATTCCGACCGAGGACGTCGATCCGGACAACGCGCCGGTCAGGGAGGTGATCCTCAAGGGCGAGGATGCAAACCTCAACGACATCCCGGCGATGCTCACCTCGGAAAAGGACGGCGGCCGCTTCCTCGCCTCCGGCATGGCGATCATCAAGGACCCCGAGACCGGCATCCGCAACATGTCGATCCACCGCCAGCAGATCATGGGCCGGGACAAAACGGGGTTCCTGATGCTGCACCGCCAGGCGCGGCGGATCTACGACATGTATTGCGAGCGCAACGAGCCGACTCCGGTCGCGATGGTGTTCGGCGTGCACCCGGCGATCTTCTTCGGGTCGGCCTATACGACGCGGTTCGGCGTCGACGAGCTCGAGCTCTCCGGCGGGCTGCTCGGCGAGGCCGTGCGGATGGTCAAATGCGAGACCATCGATGTGGAGGTCCCCGCCGAGGCCGAGCTGGTGATCGAGGGCGAGGTGCTGCCCAACCACCTGGAGCCCGAAGGCCCGTTCGGCGAGGTGCCCGGTACCTACGCCATGCAGGGACACTCGGAGATCTTCAAGGTCAAGGCGATCACGCGGCGCAAGGACCCGATCTTCTACGCCATCCATTGCGGCTTCCCGGTTACCGACACCCAGCAGACCACCGCGCTCGGCATCGAGATCGCGACCCGGGAGCATCTGAGAAACGTCGAGGGCGGGCTGGATTTGCGCGACATCCGCTGCGTCACCGCGGCCGGGCTGATGATGCTGGTGCTGAAGATCCGCCCGCGCGTGGAAGGTCAGGCCAAGACCGCGCTCATGGCGGCGCTGTCCGGCCCTTATCTCCACCCCAAGGTCGCGATCGCGGTGGACGAGGACATCGACGCCGCCGACCTGCGCCAGGTGATGTGGTCGATGACCACCGGTGCACGCGGAGAAGGATGTCGTGCTGATCCCGAACACGCGGGTGTTCCCGCTCGACAACATCTCGCCCATCGTCGAGGGGATGGACAGCCTGCACCGGTTGGGCACCAAATGGATGGTCGACGCCACCATGCCGGCGCCGACGCAGGCCGACGCGCGCGCCCGCTTCGAACGCGCGATCCCGAAGAACTTCGACAGCGTGAACCTGGACGACTTCCTTCCGTGACGAAGGCTCGTCAGGCGGCGACGCCCGGCGGCAGGATCTCGGCCTCGTTCAGCACGTGCTCGCGGTAGATCTCGGTAATCGACGCCCAGCGCAGCCGGACCGCTTCCTCGCAAACCTGGAGGGTACGCTCCTCGAGATCGGGCGTGACGTATTTCTCGCAGAGCGCCATCTGCCGGTTGGAGTGCTCGAGATCGGCCTCGGCGTGCTCGACGAAGAAGGCGATCTCCTTCGCGTCCGGACCGTAGCCGTAATGCTTCGCGAAGGACGGGATGGTGATCTCGACGTTGAGCGCGACCTGCTGGCCCTCCTGGGTCGACTGCATGGCGAGCGCGACGCCGACCGGCTCGTCCCGCAGGCAGTGCACGTAATGGAGAGTCCGCGCCCACCAGGCCGGTCCCATCTGCAACGCCTTGACCTCCTCGGTGGCGAGCCCTGCCGCGTTGCAGAAATCGAAGATCATCTCCATGTGATCGTGCGGCTCCTTGCCCTCGCCGGGCGAGGCCATCAGCCCCTCTTCCTCGGCCAGGTTCTCGACCAGAGACTGGGCGACGTCCTTGGGCGCGCGGTAAAGCAGGAGACCGAAGGAAGGCAGCGCCTGCTCGACGAACTTGTAATGGTTCGCCATGTAGATCCCGAGCGCCCTGAGCGGCAGGGAGCCGTCCGTCATCGCCTGGAAGAACGGGTGCTTCTTGGTGTGCCAGGTTTCCCTGAGGGCAACGACCCTTTCGCCGATCCCGGTGGCGGTGCCGTCCATTTCGCTTTCTCCCTCCGTGTTGAAGCGCGGCGATGCTACACGCGGGCGATCCGACCGACAATCCGGGCGCGGCGTCAGCTCATCAGGCGCCTCCGCACGCCGCGGCGGGCGAATTCGAGCAACACCGCCGAGACGACCAGGATGTAGCCCGCGTCCCACAGCGCGATCCAGCCCCATTCGCCCTGGAAGGCGGATCGGGCGAGGCGCACGGGATGCAGGAGCGGCAGCGCCTCGGCCACGATCAGCCACGCGCCCGGCAGACGCTCCCGGATCGGGAAGAACACGTCGGAGAACAGGAACAGCGGCGTGAGGAACAGGGTGAAATAGAAGCTGAACACGTCGATCGTGGGAATTCGGATCGTGAAAGCGAAGCCGATTGCCGAGAACAACAACCCGGCGAGAGGAACGACGACCAGCGCGGCGAGCCCTCCGGGGAACGGCACCAGTCCGAACAGCATCGCGACGATGAAGAATCCCCCGCCGTAGAATAGCGACCGGGTCATCGACCAAAGCACCTCGCCGAACAGGATATCGTCGGGCCCGACCGGCGTGGTCAGCATGCCGTCATAGGCCTTCTCGAAATGGATGCGGACGTAGACGTTGTAGGTGACCTCGAAGCTCGCGCCGTGCATCGCGGCGACGGCCAGCATCCCGGGCGTCAGGAACTCGATATAGCGCATCCCGCCGATCTCGGAGATGTACGCGCCGACGCCGATGCCGATCGCGGTCAGGTAGAACACCGGCTCGAAGAAGTTGGGCAGGATCGTGAATTTCCAGGTGCGCCGGTAGAGCGTCGCGTTGCGGCGCCAGACCGACCAGGCGTGACGGAACGACAGGTCCAATTCAGCCCTCTTCGTCGAGCCGCGTCCCGCTGAGCGAGAGGAAAACGTCCTCGAGATTGGCGGGTCTCAGGACGATCGGCCTGCGGTCGCCGCCGTCCAGATCGCGCAGCGCGTCCTGAAGTCGACCCGCGTCGTCGGCGAACGCCATCGTCCGGTTTCCGGCGCGCAGATGCGGAACGCCGTTGCCGAGACTCGCGAGAAACCGGCGTTCCTCGTCCTCGTCGCAGTCGAACTCGATCGCCTCGCGCGCGAGATGGGTGGAGATCAGCGCGCCCGGCGAATCGTCGGCGATCGCGCGGCCCTTCGCCATGATGACCACCCGGTCGCACAGGCGCTCGGCCTCGTCCATATAGTGCGTGGTGATCAGCACCGTCGTCCCGGAAGCCCTGAGCGCCCGGACCCGCGACCACAGCCCCTGGCGGACGTTCGGATCGAGCCCGGTCGTCGGCTCGTCGAGAATCAGCAACTCCGGCATGTTCATCAGCGAGAGCGCGATGGCGAGCCGGCGCTTGAACCCGCCGGAGAGCCGCCGGACGACCATGTCCGCATGCGAGCCGAGCTGGAGGAATTCGACCAGCGTGTCTTCCCGGCGCGCGATGGTTTCGGCGTCGAGCAGGTAATGCCGCCCGAATATCCTCATGTTCTCGCGCGCCGTCGCGGTCTCGATCAGCACGTTGTCCTGCAGGGTCACGCCGAGCCGCGCGCGCACCTCCCTGGCACGTTTCGTGACTTCCAGGCCGAATACCGAGACCACGCCGGCGCTCGGCTGGGCGGCGCCGTAGATCATCCTGAGGGTGGTCGTCTTGCCGGCACCGTTGGGGCCGAGCAGCCCGAAGCACTGCCCTTCCGGCACGTCGAGGTCGAGACCGTCGACCGCCGGGCGCGCGCCGTAGCGCTTGGTCACGCCCCGCATCGAGACGACGGGCGGATCGGGCTCGGGCAAGGTCATCGCGGTGTCACGGTCCCCTTCTCTACACGCCTGGCGGCGTCGAATGCCATTATACGCCGGTCCATGAACCCGCCGCGTCCATGCCGACACCAGGGAGGCAACCGCCATGACGATCGCGGGCTCAGCTCGTCTGCAACCGCTACCCGTTCGCCCGGAGACTCCTCGCCGGATAGCGCTGGCGGGACCGCTTGGTTGGGCGACGGGAATTGTCCTAGGATGACGGACCCGGAGAAACGAAGGACGTTTAGCATGGCTGAAACCGCGATTACCGAACAAAGCATCGGCGTCGGCGGTCCGCCCCGCCTCGACGGAATCGATCATGTCAGCTTTCCATGCCGGGACCTTGAGGAAGGGATTTGCTTCTACCGCGACGTCCTCGGCGGCAAGATGCTGGTCAAGGAAGACGCTTTCGCGTTGTTCGAAATTTGCGGCGCGCGGATCGGGATCGGCTCGGCGGGATGCACCTTCATCGAGCCGGGCACCGAATATCCGCACATCGGTTTCGCGTGCAGCGCGGACGCCCTCGTCGGAATGCAGGGCTGGCTCGCCGCGTGCGGCATTCCGACGACGGACCCGTGGACGCGTCAAGGCGTGGAAACCCTGCTGTTCTTCCGCGACCCCTCGGGAAACGTGATCGAGCTGTTCTGCCACGAAGGCTACGAAGACGCGCCCAACCTGCCCAGGGGCCCTGCGCGCGGACACGGCATCACGATCGATATCGACGCCATCTCCTATTCCGAGTGGCACCTGCCGGAGGGCTTCGATCCGGCATAGCGGATCGACCCGGACATGCTGGTCCAGCAGGCGGGCGTGACTTGGCACGACCGGGACCGGTCGACGCCGGGCTACACGCTCTTTTCCCGCACCCAGACCAGGGACGTCTACCTGATCGACATGGCCGGCGAGGTCGTTCGCCAATGGGAAACCGGCGGCGGGTCGACGCACTTCGCGTACCTGCTGCCGAACGGGAACCTCTGGGTCTGCGAACGCTCCGAGGACGCGCCCCAGATCATGGCCGGCCCGGGCGGCCGTATGCGCGAATACGACTGGGACGGCAACGTCGTCTGGGAACATGTCGACCCGATGCAGCATCACGATGCGCGCCGGCTGGCTAAGGGCGGCGCCGCCTACGTTGCATGGGAGAGGCTCGACGACGAGACCGTGAAGCGGGTAAAGGGCGGCGTCCCGGGGACGGAACGCCCGGACGGCATGCTGGGCGAGGTAATCCGGGAGGTCGACGAAGCCGGCAAGCTTGTCTGGGAATGGCGGATCGCGGACCTCGACATTGAGCGCTACCCGCTCCACCGGAACGCCGTGCGCGCGATCTACGGGCATTGCAATACGCTCGACGTGCTGCCGAACGACGATTATCTCCTCAGCTTCAAGACCCTGAACCTGCTGGTCATCCTGGACCGGAAATCGGGCGCTGTGAAATGGACGTTCCAGGACGACGACCTCGGCGGTCAGCACGACGCCCAGATGATCGAAGGCGGCAACGTGCTCGTGTTCGCGAACGGCGCCTACGCATCCGACATCCACTTCTCCTCGGTCTGGGAGATCGAGCCGGAGACCGCCGAGGTGGTCTGGCGCTACAAGGCGAAGCGCAACGCCTGTTCGTTCTACAGCCCGCATATCAGCGGCTGTCAGCGCCTTGCCGGCGGCAATACCCTGATCTGCGAGGGAGCCAAGGGCGCGATCTTCGAGGTCACGCCGGAATGCGACGTGGTGTGGGAATATGTCTGCCCCTATTGGGGCGCGCACCCGCATTTCGGGGAGATCAATTTTATCTTCCGAGCCAGGCGGTACGCCGCCGACTCGCCGGAGATCCGTAACCGGATCTGACGGGCCGCCCCGTCACGGCCGTTCCCAGTCCGCGACCCCGCCTTCGACGACCCGGAATAAAGGGTGCGGGCGGGGCGTCTTCACCGAGCCCCAGCGCTCGCGCAGTTCGGGAGCGCGATGGGCGAGCTTGTTCATCAGATGACCCCATTCGAAGGCGATCTGGCCGGCGGATACGTCGATCCGCCCGGTCGGGCCGGAAGACGCGATCCTGCCGGCGTCGAAATTGTATCCCCGCGCGATCGCCTCCTCATGGACGGCTTTCAGATAGGCGGCGATCGACGCCGGCGGGTCGTTCCGGTCCCGGAATCGGCTCAATTGCGGATGACGGCGGTAGCCCTTCGTCCGGCCGCGCAGCACCGCCTGGGCGAGAAGGGCCTCCCGCCACAACGCCACGAGACCGCGCGAATCGAGGTATTGGGGATGAAGGCTCCACAGCCGCATGGCGGCGCTAACCCGCCTGACCGGCGCTTTCCTTCGGTGGCTCCTGCGGCACCGCTTCGGCAGGCGAGACGCGAATTCGGGTCAGCTGGTTCCGCTCCCGTCCGACCACCTCGAAGCGAAAACCGTGAAAGACGAAGATCCGGCCGATCTCGGGGATGATCCTGGCCTCATGGATGACGAGCCCCGCAATGGTCGCCGCCTCCTGGTCGGGCAACTCCCAGTCGAAGCGCCGGTTGAGGTCCCGGATCGTCACGTCGCCGTCGACCAGGTAGGAGCCGTCGCGCTGGCGCCGGACCCCGATGGGGACGATATCGTGCTCGTCGGTAATCTCGCCCACGATCTCCTCGATGATGTCCTCAAGCGTGATGATTCCCATCAGCGACCCGTACTCGTCGACGACCAGCGCGAAATGCTCGTGCCGGCTCCGGAAGGCCTGGAGCTGGTCGATCAGCGTCGTCGTTTCGGGCACGAACCAGGGCCGCGCGGCGATGCGGTCGATTTCGAGCGAATCGAGATCGCCGGCATGCGCGCGGACGGCGCGCGCGAGCTCCCTGGCATGCAGCACCCCGACCACGTTGTCGGGGTTGCCGCGCCACAGCGGGATCCGGGTATGAGGACTGCCCAGCGCCTGATCGACGATCTCCGATGCCGGCAGGTCGGCGTCCAGCGCGACCACGTCCTTCCGGTGCCGCATGACCATCTCGACCTCGACATCGTTGAGATCGAGGATGCTGCGCAGCATCGCGCGCTCATGGTCGGCGGAATTCCCGCTGCCGGGGTGCAGCTCTATCGCCCCGCGAAGCTCCTCCAGCGCGCGGGCGCGGTCCTCCCCCGCGCGCGAATACACCTTGAAGGCGCCGAGTATGCCGCGGATGACGATCTGGAAGCTGTCCGTGATCGGCCCGAGCACGGCGACGATCACGCGGAAGACAGGGGCGAACAGGAGCGCCACCCGGTCCGGGTTGTGGAACGCGTAGGTCTTGGGAAGGATCTCGCCGAATATGAGCACCAGCAGGGTCATCGCGACCGTGGCATAGACCACCCCCGCCTCGCCGAAGGCGGAGATCAGAACGCTGGTGGCGAGCGCCGAGGCGAGAATGTTGACCAGGTTGTTGCCGAGCAGGATGGCGCCGATCATCCGCTCCTTGCGCTGGCGCAGCCGGTTCACGATCCCAGCGCGGCGGTCGCCCTTTCGCTCCAGTTGATGCATGCGGGGATGAGAGGCCGCGGTGAGCGCCGTCTCGGAGCCCGAGAAGAGGGCGGACAGCAGGATCAGGATGGCGATGCCCGCGAGCGTCGCGACCAGGGCAACGGTCATTCGGCAAGCGCTCCGGCGAGCACCCGGTCGAGGGACGACGCCGCGACATCGGAGGTGACGAACGCCTCGCCGATGCCGCGTGCGAGGACGAAGGTGAGCCTGCCGTCGCGCACCTTCTTGTCGTGTTTCATCGCCGCGACGAGATCGTCTGCGCCGCCGGCGTCGATACCGAGATCGGCGACCGTCACCGGGAGGCCGACGGCCCGCAGATGGCGGCGGACACGGGCCGCGTCCCCGGCCGGGCACAGGCCGAGCTCCACCGACAGCGCGAAGGCAAGGACGAGACCGACGGCGACCGCCTCGCCGTGAAGCACGGCCCCATCGTAGCGCGCCCGCGCTTCGAGCGCGTGGGCGAAAGTGTGGCCGAGATTGAGCAGCGCGCGGGCGCCCTGCTCCGTCTCGTCGCCGGAGACGATGGCGGCCTTCGCGGCGCAGCTCTTGCGAATCGCGTATTTCCGGGCGTCGCCGTCGCCGTCGATCGCCGCCGGCCCGTTCTCCTCCAGCCACCCGAAGAAGGCGGGGTCGTCGATCAGGCCGTACTTGACGATCTCCGCGTAGCCGGCAAGGCGTTCGCGGCGCGGCAGCGTGTCGAGCACGCCGGTGTCGGACAGGACGAGGCGCGGCTGGTAGAAGGCGCCGATAAGATTCTTGCCGTGAGGAGCGTTGATCGCGGTCTTGCCGCCGACGGCGCTGTCGACCTGGGCGAGCAGCGTCGTCGGGACCTGGACGAACCCGATGCCTCGCAGCACGAGGCTCGCCGCGACGCCCGCGATATCGCCCACCACCCCACCCCCGAGGGCGACCAGGAGCGACGACCGTTCCGGCCCGATTTCGAGAATGGCTTCCACGAGGCGCTGCAGCTCGGCGAAGTTCTTGGTCTCCTCGCCGGCCGGCAGTACGAAGCGGCGATGGGCCAGACCCGCGGCATCGAGCGACGATTCGAGGCGGGGCAGATGGAGCCCGGCCACGTTCTCGTCCGTGACGACGAGCAGCGGCGTCGACCCGGCGATGGGCGCCAGATGGCGGCCTGCGTCGTCGATCAGCCCGTCGTCGATGAGAATGTCGTAGGAGCGATCGTCGAGATCGACTCTAAGCGTCTGGCTCATATCGCCGGTTGCGCCGTCCGTTCCTCCGCGAGGAAATCCCTCACCGCCTCTGCCACGCGCGCCGCGGTCGCGCGCGGCTTTTCCTCGGTGGTATCGACGACCACGTCCGCCTCCGCATAGACGGGATAGCGTTCCTCCATCAGACGGGTCAGAACCTTCCGGGGATCGTCCGCCTTCAGCAGCGGACGATCGTCGCGGCGCGCCACCCGACGCAGCAGGAGGTCCAGATCGGCCCGCAACCACACCGAAATCGCCCTGGCGCGAATCGCGGCGCGGGTGTCGGGGTCCATGAACGCGCCCCCGCCGGTCGCCAGCACCTGCCTCGGCCGGTCGAGAAGCCGCGCGATCACCCGGCGTTCGCCGCCGCGGAATTCCCGTTCCCCGTAGAGCGCGAAAATGTCCTCGATGGAACAGCCGGCCGCGGCCTCGATCTCATCGTCCGCGTCGGCGAACGGCAGCCCGTAGCGTCCGGCGAGCTCGCGGCCGATACAGGTCTTGCCGGCCCCCATCAGCCCGACAAGAACGATCGAGCGCGGGATTTCCGGGGTATCGCGTTCGGTCAAGGCGACCGTCCCTCGGCAAACTCTGGGAGGCGGCAGACTATCGCGGCCGAACGACGGCCCGCCGCAAATTTGCCACAGTCATACATTACCGATCGAATTATAGTATGGATCGCTCCCATTGTCGCCGGTATCCGGCGCTCGGTCGTTTCCCTCCGGCCCGATTCGAGGTTCGATTCGCGCAATGTTCAGGTGGTCCCGCGTTCTGCTTGTCTGCGTCGTGCTGGCGCTCGCCGCGGGCGCGATATTTTTCGCGATTTCCGATATTCCGCCCCCTTTGGCAAAAGTCGAGAAGGTCATCCCCGATGATCGCCTGCCCCGATAGGTCCGGGACGCGCATCGCCCTCGCCGGCGCGATCGCGGCGGCCAGTATCGCGCTCGGCGCGCCGGCTGGAACCGCGAGCGAGCGGGCCGCCCGGGGCGACGATCCCATCCGGCTCGCACAGGCGGCACCGTCCGATTCGCGGACCGCGCCGGTTCGCCTGGTGCCTCCGGGCAGCGCCCCTCCGCCTGCCGCGCCGCCGGAGGAGATGCAAGAGCCGAAGCCGTCCCCGACCCCGGCGGAGGATACGCGCGCGCCCGATGCCGGCGGGGTGACGACGACCGCGCTGAGCGATCTCGATACGGCGGCCGTCGGGCTGATCGATTCGGCGGAGGGCGGGCTGGGCATCTCGATCTGGCAGGGATCGAAGCGCGGCCTGATCGAAAAGCTGATCTCGAGATTGCCGGCGAGGACCCGGTCGGTCGCGGCCCGTAAACTCGCGATCAGGCTGCTCGCGACCCGCGCGAAAGCGCCGCAAGGCGCGTCGAACGGACCGGATCTCCTGACTTCGCGGGTCTCCCGGATGGTGGAGCTCGGAGAAGTGGACGCGGCAAGCCGGCTCGCCGACCAGATCTCCGTGGAGCGGACCGGCGAATCGCTGGCCCGCAGCGCGGTCGAGGCGCTATTCCTGCAGAACGACAATGCCGGCGCCTGCCAACGGGTACGCGATTTCGCCGCCCGCTCGGCGGAACCCTATTGGCAGCGCGCATTTGCGTTTTGCCTGTTGCTGTCGGGCGACGGAGCGCGGGCGGACATGATCGTCGACGTCCTTGCCGAACGCGGTGAGGCCGACGCCGAGCTGTTTTCGGAACTGATCGAGACGCTCAACGGGGGCGAGCCCGCGGCGGTGGAAAGCCTGCCCGACCCCGCCGGCCTCGATCTCGCGATGATGCGGGCCGCCAATATCCCCCTGCCGGCCGACGTTCTGAGTTCCGACCGGCCGGCGGTCCTGCGCACGGTGGTCGCGAGCCCGAACGCCGATCTCGACCTCCGCCTGGAAGCGGGAGAACGGGCCTTTCTCTACGGCGCAATCGGTGCGGACGGACTCGGCGAACTCTACGCCGCGATACAATGGCCGGAGGCCGAGCTCGAGCACCCGGTCTCGACCGCGGAAGGGAGATGGGGACCCCGCGGCCGCGCGCTGCTGCTGCGCGAGGCCGCGGCCGCCGAGGGTCCTTCGATGAAGGCCCTCATCCTCAGCCGCGCTTTCGGTCTCGCCCGGGAAAAGGGCGGCCGGGATATCCTCGCGGGCGCCAGCGCCCCGGTCCTGAAATCGATCCCGCCCGATCCCGCGCTCGCCTGGTTCGCACCGGAGGCGGTGTCCGCCCTGCTGGCGGCGGGGCACGTGGAGGAAGCGCGTGGCTGGCTCCGGATGACCGGAAGCGAGACCGAAACCGGCCCGCAAACGAGCCGAGGCGCAGCCCGGTTGTGGACGCTCGGCCTCCTCGCCGCGCCGGATATCGAATCGCGGGCGGTGGACGAGCAGGCGTTGCGGAAGTGGCGAGACGCGACCTACGCGGACGACGGAGAGAAAGCGCGAAAGGCCACGGTCCTCGCCCTTACGCTCCTCGAGGCCCTGGGCGTCGAACCGGGTCCGGGTCGGTGGGGGGAGTTGCTCGCCGAAGGGCTGCCCGCCCGTGTCCCCGCCCCGAACGTCGCATGGGCGCGCGCGCTCGACGAGGCTTCGGCGGCGGGACGGGTCGGGGAGACGGTCCTGATCGTGCTGCTGGGGCTCGCGGGCTCCAACGCCGACCCGCCCGGCCCGGCGGCGATCCGAAAGGCGGTCGAAAGCCTGCGGCGGGTCGGCCTCGCGTCGGAGGCGAGAGCGCTGGCGCTCGAGACCGCGGTCGCCCACGGGCTGTAACGCGCATGGCGGGCGAAGCCCGACACCTCGATTCGTTTCTGGAGATGATGGCGGCCGAGCGGGGCGCGGCGGGCAATACCGTCGCCGCCTATCGCCGCGATGCGGAGGATTTGCTGCAATTCCTCGCCACGCTCCCCGACTCGCCGACGCTTGCGAACGCGGAGGACAGGCATATACGGCTCTACCTCGCCTCGCTTGCCGCGCGGGGGCTTTCGGCGCGGACCGTGTCGCGGCGG
>JAPPHW010000287.1 GCA_028820945.1 Defluviicoccus sp. | reverse complement strand
TCCATCCGCCGGACGCGGACATGAGCGTCGCCTCGTTCTGGCTGCCGCGCGACCTGGTCGAGGAAGCGCTTCCCGGGGGTTCGGCGCCGCCGATCCGCCGGGTGTCGGACCACCCCTTCCTCGGGCCGCTGATCGGCGCCGCCGCACGGACCCTGAACCGGGGCGCCCATGCGGTCGATGCCGGGGACGGCGGGCTGTTGCTGGAGAGCCTGATCCGGCTCTCCGCCGGGGCCTCGGCGCCGCGGCACGACGTCGATCCGCGGAGCGCGCGCCCGGCGCTGCTGGCGGCGGTGCTGGAGCATGTCGAGAGCCGGCTCGACGATCCCGGGCTTTCGGTTGGCTCGGTCGCGGCGCGGTTCGGCATCTCGAAGCGCTACCTGCACAAGCTCCTGGAACCGACCGGCGACAGCTTCTCGCGCCATGTCCTCGGACGCCGGCTGGAGCGGGTCGCGTCGGAGCTCGCGGCGCCGGAGCAGGCGCGGACGCCGATCGCCGAGATCGCCTACCGCAACGGGTTCTCCGACCTCTCCTGGTTCAACCGCGGCTTCAAGGCGCAATTCGGCGCGACGCCGCGGGACTACCGCCGGACCGCGCGGTTCTGATCCCCGGGCGCAGGATCACCCGTTGGAAAGAATCGCCGTGACGATCTGCCGGTCCGCCACCATCGACGCCGTGTCCGCACGGTAGGCGGCCATGTAGTCGGTCCCCATGTGGAGGTCGACCGCCGCCTGGTCGTCATAGACCTCGTAGAGCCTGACGACGTCGTCGGCGCCGTCCGGGACCACGATGTCGAAGCGCCGGCAGGCCGGCTCGTTCGCCAGCACGAGCTCGCGGTGCCGTCGGGCGCGGGCGATGAAATCCTCTCGCCTGCCTTCCTCCATCTTCAGTTCCACCAGTAGAACGACGGCGCTCATGCGGATCTCCTTCGGTTGCGGGTTGGCGTAACGGTCCGTTCGGCGGCGATGCGCTCGCGCAGCAGCGCGCGCATGGCGAGCCCGGGCGCATCGACGTTGATGTCGATCCGTTCGGCGGCGGGGTTCCTGTCCAGCGAGGCCTGCTGCGCCTCGACGATCGCCACGTCCTCCATGAAGATCCGGTAGAAATCGCGGCGATAGACCTCGTCCATCTCGGCGCTGTCGGTCCGGAAGAAGCGGGCATGCGCGTAGAAGAAGTGGGTGGTGGTCGCGGTCTCGGGCGTCGGCGCGTTGAGCGCGTGATAGGCGATCCCCTGCATCCGGTCGCTCTCCAGCGCGCCGCCGCCGACCTCGGCGCTGCCCACGTCGACGTCGATCAGGGCGGGCAGCGCCGCCTCGACGATCATCCAGCGATCGACATTGCCCTGGAAACCGCCGGCCATGCGGTGGAACGGCGGCGGCTCGACGTCGGGCATCAGCCGCGTCATGACGACCCGGTCGACCTTGCGCTCGGTGCGGACCGGAAACTCCACCACGTTGTCGCTGCCGATCGTGTCGGGATGGACATAGCCGACATGGCTGAGGTCGAGCAGGTTGTCGGTAATCAGCTCGTAGTTGGCCCGCGTGTGGATCGGCCGGCCGCCGTTGCCGGGGACGACCTTCCAGTCGGGACGGTCCATGAACCGCCAGTCGGGAATGGCGGAATCGTCGGCGCGGGCCGGATCGCCCATCCAGATCCAGACCCAGCCCCAGCGCTCGACGAGCGGGTAGGCGCGCACCGCCGCGCCGGGCGGGATCGCGCTCTGGCCCGGAACGCCGGTGCAGCGCCCCTCGGCGTCGAAGCGCAGCCCGTGATAGCCGCATTGGATCCCGTCGCCGACGACCTTTCCCATCGAGAGCGGCAGCTGGCGGTGGCAGCACCGGTCCTCGAGCGCGACCGGCGTCCCGTCCCCGGTGCGGAAAAGCACCACCGGCTCGTCCAGCAGCGTGCGGGCGAGCGGCGCATCCGTCACCTCGCCGCCCCATGCCGCGACATACCACGCGTTGCGCAGGAACATCGGCACCTCGTTCGTCCTCTGTCGAACCCGGA
>JAPPHW010000336.1 GCA_028820945.1 Defluviicoccus sp. | reverse complement strand
CGAGGAGGTCGTCGGTCTCGGCGGCGAAGCCCACGACGAGCGCCGGCCGGGCGTTGCCGGCGGCCGCGACCGAGGCCAGCACGTCCGGGTTCTCGACCAGCTCGATCGGCCTGGGTGCGCCGTCCGATTTCTTGATCTTGCGCCCGGCCTCGCGGGCCGGGCGCCAGTCCGATACCGCGGCCGCGAACACCGCGACATCGGTTGGCGGGGCGGCGCGGCAGGCCTCCAGCATCTCCCGCGCCGATTCGACGCGGACGACCTCCACCCCCGCCGGGTCGGGCTCGCCGGTCGGGCCGGTCACCAGACGGGTCCGCGCGCCGGCTTGCGCGAGCGCCGCGGCGATCGCGTGACCCTGCTTGCCGGACGAGCGGTTGCCGAGGAAACGCACCGGGTCGAGCGCCTCGTATGTCGGCCCGCTGGTGACCAGCGCGGCGCGCCCCTCCAGCCGGCCGCGCGATGCGAAATACGCCTCGATCGCGTCGAGGATCGCGGCGGGCTCGGCCATGCGGCCGGGACCGTATTCGCCGCAGGCCATGTCCCCCTCGTCGGGTCCGACGAAGCGGATGCCGCGTTCGCGGAGCGTGGCGAGATTGGCCCGGGTCGCGGCGTGCTCCCACATGCGGACGTTCATGGCCGGAGCGGCCAGCACCTCCTTGTCGGTAGCCAGAAGGAGCGTGGTCGCGAGGTCGTTGGCGAGGCCGCCCGCCATCCTGGCGAGGATGTCCGCCGTCGCCGGTGCGACCACCACGAGGTCGGCTTCGCGCGACAGCCGGATATGCCCCATCTCGTGCTCGTCGGTGAGCGAGAACAGGTCCCGGTATACCTTGTCGCCGCTGAGCGCCGACAGCGACAGCGGGGTCACGAACTCCGCCCCGGCCTCGGTCAGCACGCAACGCACCCGGGCGCCGCGCTCGACGAGGCGACGGGTCAGTTCGAGCGTCTTGTAGGCGGCGATCCCGCCCGCGACGATCAGGAGTATGCGCTTGCCGTCCAGCACCGTCCGGACCCGCATGGTCAGAACAACGCCGCCATAATACCCGCCCCGGAGACGCAATCGGAAGAAATCGGTTCAGGGACGCGCCTCCGCCGGTACGGCGGGCCGATCGAAACCGCTATCCCTCACGGCAGCACCGGCTCGGCGAGCGTCCAGATGCCGCGCGGGTCCTCGATCTCCACCACCCAGAGGTCGGGATCGTAGCCGCGCTGGCGAACGATATAGGCGTCGGCGTCGGCCTCGGGAACCGGGTCGTCGCCGGTGCCCCGGCGCCACGCCCGGCCGCCGTCGGGCGGGGTGGCCGGCGTATAGACGGTGCAGCCCGCCTCGAACCGGTTGTGCTTGATCAGGATCGCGCCGGCATGCTCGTCGCCCCGACGCACCAGATAGGCGTCGATACCGTTCACCCGGCAGCGCCGGATTTCCGCATCGACCCAGATCGCCGCCTTGATACGGGGAATCACGGGCGGGCCGTTCCGGCCTGGCGCCGACCGATCTTCATAACCACCGCTCCTCTCCCTTTATCTGTCCGGCGTTTCCACCGGAATCCCCGGAACAGGTCCGGGGCGACGGTCCTGGAGTCGGGAACGGCGCGGGCTTTCCGGCACCGGTCGGTGAGATGTCCAGGCTAACCGCCGGCCTGGATCCAGAGCAGCACCGCCGCCAGGGCGGCAAGCGCCAGGATGGCGATCCACAGCCCCCGCGCATTGCCGCGCCCGGCCATCTCGGAGCGGAGCGCGGCGACGGTATCGGGGTCGAGCTGGACGCGGTTCTGGGCGAGCACATCGACCGTCCGTTCGAGGTCTCCGAGCGCCTTGGGCAGCCGGGCAAGCGCTTCCGACAGCGTTTCCACGGTCTCGCGGACGCGCGCCTGCGGCCCCATCTGCTCGGCCATCCATTCCTCGATCAACGGACGGGCGAGCTCCCACATGTTCGTTTCGGGGTGGAGCCGCCTGCCCACCCCCTCGGCGACCAGCATGGTCTTTTGCAGCAGCAGGAGCTGGGGCTGCA
>JAPPHW010000003.1 GCA_028820945.1 Defluviicoccus sp. | reverse complement strand
CGGTCCAGCGGTTCTTGGGCGCGAATTCCTCGAGATAGACCGCCGCCCCGACGCCCACCGGAAAGGACAGCAGCAGCGTCACCATCATGGTGAAGAAAGAGCCCATGATGGCGCCCCAGATGCCGGCGAGCTCGGGCTCGCGCGAGGCGCCGGCGGAGAAGAAGCGGGTGTTGAATCCGGTCTCCACCCTTCCGTCGGCGGCCAGCGAATCGATCCATGCGAGCTGCTTGTCCTCGATCGGACGTTCCCGCTCCGGCCGGTCGCGGTCGATCTTCCCCTTGATCAGCATGTCGACATGGTCGGACGCGGTGAGCCAGACCTCCTTGCGGGAGCCCACGATCGAGGGATCGGACAACACCATCGCGCGCAGATCGTCTTCGGCCCCCTCGCTCAACAGCCCGTAAAGCGCCCGCCGGTCGCGCCGCTTCGTCACGTCGGAGAACCGGTCGCGCAGCGCGTTCTTGTAGAGCGCGCCGTAATTCCCCCGCGCCAGGACATCCGGCGCGTTCCGGCCCGAGGGATCGAGCCGCTCCGCCTCGAAGGCGACGTCGAGCTTGATGTAGGTGTGGACGAACGCCTGGTAGCCCTGCGCGACGATGCTGAACAGGAGCCAGGCGAGCGCGACCATCGCGAGTCCGATGGCGACGATTCCATACGCCTTGAACCGCCGTTCCGCCGCGTAGCGCCGGCGCAGACGGCGGTCGTCGAGCGCGGGCCGGCTCAGCGCCGGATCCCGGTTTCCGCCGGACAGGGTCTCCGCGGCGTCAGTCATATTGTTCCCTGTACTTGCGCACCACGTGCAGGGCGACGACGTTCATCGCGAGCGTGATGACGAACAGGGCCAGCCCGAGCGCGAACGCGGCCAGGGTCTTGGCGCTGTCGAATTCCTGATCGCCGATCAGCAGGGTGACGATCTGCACCGTCACCGTCGTTACCGCCTCGAACGGGTTGGCGGTCAGGTTGGCGGCGAGACCGGCGGCCATCACCACGATCATCGTCTCGCCGATCGCCCGGCTCACGGCGAGCAGGCAGGCGGCGAAAATGCCGGGGAGCGCCGCCGGCAGGATCACGCGCTTGATCGTTTCCGACTTGGTCGCGCCCATCGCGAGCGATCCGTTGCGCAGCGCCTGGGGGACGGCGTTCATCACGTCGTCCGACAGCGACGAGATGAAGGGGATGATCATGATCCCCATGACCGTTCCCGCCGCCAGCGCGCTTTCGGAGGCGACGTCGAGACCGACCGCCTCGCCCAGCCCGCGGAACAGCGGGGCTACCGTCAGTGCCGCGAAGAAGCCGTAGACCACCGTCGGGATGCCCGCCAGGATCTCGAGGACGGGCTTGACCGCCGCGCGAACCCTGAGATCGGCGTAATCCGAGAGATAGATCGCCGACAGGAGCCCCACCGGAACCGCGATCGTCATCGCGATCGCGGTGATCAGCATGGTTCCCGTGAAGAGCGGGATCGCGCCGAACACCCCCGTCGCGCCCACCTGATCGTCCCTGAGCGCGGTCTGCGGGCTCCACTCGATGCCGAGGACGAAATCGAAGAAGGGAACCTTGCCGAAGAACCGGATCGATTCGAAGACCAGCGACAGCACGATGCCTACCGTCGTCAGGATCGCGATCGAAGAGCACGCGATGAGCAGGATATCGACCGTCTTCTCGACCCCGTTCCGCGCCCTGAGCGTCGGCGCGAGGCGGGTCCGGGCGAAGGCGAGGCCGGCAACCGCGAGCGCCAGAGCGACGACCGCGAGCGCGCCGTTCCCTGTCGCGTTCAGCCGGTTGAAACGGGCCGCCGCCGCCGCCACTTCCGGCGCCGCCCTGTCCGCGGAAAAGGTGCCGTCCGCGACATTGCGGATGTCGTTCAGGAGAAGCGACATCCGGTCCGGGTCGAGATCGCGCATCGCATCGGGCAGCGCCGCGACCGCGATGCTCTCGGTGACGGTGGGCTGGATCGTCAGCCAGAGGACGAAAATGCCCAGCGCCGGCAGGGCGCACCAGAGCGCCACATAGGCGCCGTAATAGCCCGGCCGGGAGTGAAGCGACCTGCTTCGTCCGCCGGCCATTGCAAAGGCCCGGCGGCGGCCGAAGTAATAGGCGAAAACGGATAGCGCGAGCAGTGCGACGATCAGCGATAGCGGAGACATGATCCGGTCGATTGCTTTCGCGTGCCCGCGTCGGTTCCAAAAGAAAACCGCCGGGCGATGTCGCGCACCGCCCGGCGGATACGCGACTACATGGAGAGTTTCGCTCCGCTCATCGCGGCCTGCATGGTCTTCTTGCGGTCTTCGTCGGATAGCGGGATCAGGCCCTTGTCGACGAGGTAGCCTTCCGGCCCCCACGCACGCTCGGCGGTAAACTCGCCCACATATTCCTCGATGCCCGGGATAACGCCGATATGCGCCTGCTTGACGTAGAAATACATCGAGCGCGACACCGGATATTTGCCGCTCGAGATGGTCT
Organism: Defluviicoccus sp.; assembly: GCA_028820945.1. Next base: position 19,373 of record JAPPHW010000003.1, on the reverse strand, counting down.
CGAACTCGGGCGCGACGCCGTTGACGACCGTGCCCTGGATCCGGTCGGCGTTCGAATCGAGGAAGCTGAAGCCGAAAATGCCGTACGCGTTCGGGTTGGCGACGAGCTTCTGGATGATCAGCACGTCGTTCTCGCCCGCCTCGATGAAGGCGCCGTCCTCGCGGATGCCGTGGCAGACCGCCTTGTAGCGCTTCTTGTCCGCCTTCCGCATCGCCTCGATCGCGGGGAACTGCTTGCAGCCGCCCTCCATGGCGAGCTCGACGAAGGCGTCCCGCGTGCCGGAGGTCGGCGGCGGCCCGAGGACCTCGATCTTGCGCTGAGGCAACGACGGGTCGATGTCGCTCCACATCTTGTACGGGTTGTCCCGGAGCTTCTCGCCCGTGTCGTCGGCCGGCACCGACTTGGCCAGCGCGAGGAACATCTGCTTCAGCGTAATGTCGGTCGGCTTGGCCTTCCTGGAGTTGGCCAGCACGATGCCGTCATAGCCGATCTTGACCTCCGTGATCGCCTCGACGCCGTTCCTGGCGCAGCGGTCGACCTCGGACTTCTTGATCCGGCGCGAGGCGTTGGCGATGTCGGGGTGCCGAACGCCGACGCCCGAGCAGAACAGCTTGAGGCCGCCGCCCGAACCGGTGCTCTCGACGACCGGGGTCTTGAACTTGGTCGACTTGCCGAGCCGCTCGGCGACGGCGGTCGAGAATGGGAAGACCGTCGAGGAGCCGACGATCCGGATCTGATCGCGTGCCTGGGCGGCGGTCGCGACCCCGATCGAGGCCACCGCGGCGACAGCGAACACGATGTGCTTGTTCATGATATCTCCGTCTCGGATTCGTGGGTGTCGAGGCAGCGCGAACCTTCGTCCGGCCCGTTGAGACCGACCCTGTCTACCCCGGACGCCGACGGTGATAAGCGCCCCGGGAGACCCCGATATGAAACTTCTGTTACGATTTGATGACAGCGGCGGCTTCGCCGGAGTTTGGAGCCGGTCGAGGTTGACGAAACCCCTGTTGGCGGCGAGCGCCGCGTCTAACAGGCCGGCCGGTGGAACGCGGGCGTAGCCGGGTCGATCCAGCCTTTCTCGGTCAGCATATGTGCCGCCAGTCCGATCTGCCTGGGCGAGAAGCCCCTCTTGCGTTCGTTCCAGGCGTAGGTCAATGCGACGAGCTCGTCCGGAGATGCGGGGGCATCGTGATCGAGAATCCAATGCACCGTCGAGAGAAGTTCGAGACCGAAGGCCGATTCGAAGCCGTCGACCAGGTCGGTCACCTTGTCGAAACGCTCCCGTACTCTGGGGGCGCGGCGGAGGACGTTGGTGGCATCCTCGACAGCGCCGGGCACGAGTTCCAACAGCTTGTCCGGCCTGTCGCCACCGTCCGCGTAGCCGGATATGAAGTGCCCCTCGACCTCGTTCAGGACGTGCCGCAGATTCTCTGCATATGGGCCGTAGAGCGCCTTGGTGAACTTCAGCTTTAGCGGCTGGCCGGCGACCTGCATGAAATACATCAGCTTGTGGGCTTCCAGCAGGGTGACGAAGGGATCGAGCAGTCCCCTCAGATATCGGTCCATCAGCCCGACCAGCGCTGCCCTACCCGGCGTCATCCTCGGCACTTCGCGGCCGCGCACCATTCGCTCCGGTTCCGGCGCACCTCTGGGCTCGAAGACGGCAATGTCCAGCTCGTTGAAGCCGCGCAGTGCTTTCTCGATGCGCGGTCGCACGTCGCTCCATTCGAGACCACCAAGACCGCTGCCGAGCGGTGGCACGGCGATCGAGCGGATGTTGCGCTCGCGGATCACCGTCGCAAGATCCTTCAACCCAGCTTGAATATCCTCAATCCGGCTGTTGCCGCGCCAGTGCCGCTTGGTCGGGAAGTTGACGATGTAGCGGGGATTGGTGAACTGGCGTGTCTCGAACACGAACATGCGGCCGGGCCGCACCTCGCCCCGCTCGCAGGCCTCGGCGTAGACGCGGAAGTTCTCCGGGAACGCCTTCTTGAACTGAAGCGCGATCCCACGCCCCATGATGCCGACGCAGTTGACCGCGTTGACCAAGGCCTCGGCGTCTTCGGCAAGGATGTCGCCGGTCTTGAAGCGAATCATCGGTGCCGCCTCCGTGTCATCGATAGTACCGTCCCGGCTGAATCGTGACAGCCGGCTGGTGAGCAGCCGAACTCATTGCTTTCACCGCCTTATTCCGAGTATCCGCGTTGCGCGTACCGACGTGCCGAATCAGAGTCCACGGGACCGATCTTTCGACGAGGAACTCTGCCTGCTTGCTTTCCTTGCAGACGCGCCAGCCCCTCGCCCGGACGGCATTCCAATCGATCTCGTCCAGCTGCGCCAGATTGCACCTGTCCTTGAAATACCCGGAGCCCGCATTGGAGGGGGCTTATATGGATAGGTTGACGGGCGGCCGGCTGGCGCTGCCCGGCCACGGGAACGCCGCTCCGCCCCTGTTTCGTCATGCCCGGACTTGTTCCGGGCATCCACGTCCCTCCGCCGCCTCGGCCGTGCCGGGCTCGTACCGCGATGCCGCAAGGCGTGGATGCCCGGAACAAGTCCGGGCATGACGAAACAGGTGTCGTTGACCTCCCGTTCGTCAACTAATCTTTATTGGCCCCCATTGGAGAGGGTGAACGCCCATCGCCGTCCGTTCCGGTCGGCCCAGTCCACCGCCTCCCGGAGATCGGCCTCCAGATGCACGATGGGACCCTGGCCGCCGCGGTAATCGAGTTCGGGATGATTGGCCATGTGGATCAGGTAGAGCATGACGGAGCGCGGGCAGAAGTAGAACGGCACGCACTCCCCCACGCTCAGCCCGGGGCGACACTTCACCGGATTGGTCAAGCGTCGCTGCTTGATTGCGCTCATGCCGATTGTCGTTCCCGGCCGCGCCCGGTGTTGGAGTTGCGCATCCGACCAGAGGCAGCCATCAGCGACGATCGAAGCTAGCCGGTCTACATGGACGATGTGGTAGATTTTCGGGTCGGGCGGCGGCATTCTCAGCCCACTATCGGCGCGCGCGGGAGGCTGACCGTGAACACGCTGCCGACGCCGAGCTCGCTCTCGATGGCGAGCCCGCCCCGGTGGCGGTTGACGATGTGCTTGACGATGGCGAGCCCGAGACCGGTGCCCCCCATCTCGCGCGAACGCGCCGTATCGACCCGGTAGAACCGCTCGGTCAGCCGCTGGAGGTGCTCCGGCGGGATGCCCTCGCCCTCGTCCTCCACCGCGATCCGCACGGTGTCGACATCCAGCGTCCCGTCCCCGGGGACCGGCATCGCGCCGTCGCCGATGGCGATCCGGACCGTCGAGCCTTCCGCGCCGTACTTGATCGCGTTGTCGATCAGGTTCTGGAACAGCTGGGTCAGCTCGTCGCGGTCGCCGATGACGCGCTGTTCCGCGATATCGCCGTCGATCGACAGGTCGATCCGCCGCGACCGGGCCGCGAACTGCAGGGAATCGACCACGGGCTGTATCACCGAAGACAGCGCGACCGTGGAGGACGGCGGAAAATGCTCGTTGAGCTCGATCCTGGAAAGCGACAGGAGGTCGTTCACCAACCGGCTCATCCGCTCCGCCTGCGCGCTCATCATTTCGAGGAAACGCTCGGACGCCGCGCTGTCCTGACGGGCGGGGCCGCGCAGCGTCTCGATGCACCCGAGCAGCACCGAGATCGGGGTTCTCAGCTCGTGGCTCGCGTTGGCGACGAAGTCCGCCCGGGTCCGGCCGTGGCGCCGGATCGCGGTGACGTCGCTCACCGCGATCAGGGCGACCGTCCCATCCGGCGCGGGTTCGGGAAGCGCGGCGATGCGGGCGGCCAGTTCGAGATCGGAGCCCGCGATCCGGAAATCGACTTCCTCCGGATCGCCCGTGGAGACGACCCGTTCCGCGGCTTCGAGGACGTCCGGATCGCGGACCGCGGCGACCAGGTCGGCGCCCACCGGATCGGCGCCCAGGATCGCCGTCGTGCCTCGCGAGGCGCGGACGATCCGCCGCTCGCCGTCGATCGCGATGACCGGGTCTGGAAGGTTGTCGAGCACGGTCTCGGCCGACGCGCCGGTCGCGGCGAGCTCGCCGAGATGCCGGTGCAGGGCCGCGGTGGACTCCGCGAACGCGGATGCGAGCCTGCGCGAGAGCAGCGGCGACCCCACGTGGAGCCTCTCGGGCGCGCTCGCGGCGTCCATACGGTTCAACCGGTCGGCGACCCGTGCCAGGCCGGACAGGTGCCGACCGACGGGAAGCCAAAGCGCCGCGACGACCGCGGCCGCGGCTAGTGCGGCCACGCCGAAAGCGATCTCGCCCACCAGCGCAAGGATCAGCAGCACGCCGACGAAAGGACCGGCAAGAACCGCGAGCGCCCGGTAAAGCGCGCGCCTGGGTACCTGGTGGCTGTCCATGTCGTCGCCCGGCCGGCCCGGCCCGTCGCCCCGGAGGTGGGCGCGATGCTAGCGATTCCGGCGGGCGGCTCCAAGCCGCCCGTCTGGCTGGCGTCCGGCGCGGCGTGATAGGGTTCCGGATGCCCGAGACCCAGCTGGCCGCGGAACCCGAGGAGAAAAACCCGCGCTCCGCCCCGACGCCCATGATGGCGCAGTACCTTGCCGTCAAGGAGGCCAATCCGGGGTGCCTCCTGTTCTACCGGATGGGCGACTTCTACGAACTGTTCTTCGAGGATGCGGTCGCGGCGTCCGGAGCGCTCGACATCACGCTGACCCGCCGCGGGCGCCAGGGCGGCGAGGACATTCCGATGTGCGGGGTGCCGGTTCACGCCGCCGAGACCTATCTGGAACGCCTCATCCGCAAGGGGTTCCGGGTCGCGGTCTGCGAACAGACGGAGCATCCCGCCCAGGCGCGCAGGCGCGGCGCCAAGGCCGTCGTCGCCCGCGAGGTCGTCAGGGTCGTCACCCCCGGGACGCTGACCGAGGATTCGCTGCTGGAAGCGCGCAGCCACAACTTCCTCGCCGCGCTGGCGGAGGCCGAAGGGGTGCTCGGCTTCGCCTGGATCGACATTTCGACCGGCGCTTTCCAGGCCCAGCCGCTCGATCCCGGGATGGTCGCCGAGGCGATCGCGCGGGTCGATCCGGGAGAGCTGGTCCTGTCCGACCGTCTGTTGGGGCGGGCGGACATCGGTACGGCCCTGGAAGGCTGGGGCGGGCTGCCCACCCCCCTGCCGGGTGCCCGTTTCGACAGCGTATCGGGCAGGCGCCGCCTCGAATCCCATTACGGCGTCCGTTCGCTCGATGCATTCGGCGCCTTCTCGCGAGCCGAGATCGCCGCCTGCGGCGCGGCGCTCGACTATGTCGCGCTGACCCAGCAGGGACGCCTGCCGCGCATCGATCCGCCGCGCCGGCTGGGACCCGGCACCGCGATGGAGATCGACGCCGCGACCAGGCGCAATCTGGAGCTCGCGCGCTCGCTCTCGGGCGAGCGCGAGGGTTCGCTGCTGGCCGTCATCGATCTCACCGTTACCGGCGCGGGCGCGCGCGCTCTCGCGGAGCGCCTCGGTGCGCCGTCGACCGAATGCGGGACCGTAGAGCGCCGGCTCGACGCGGTGGAGCATTTCGCCTCCGACGGAGCGCTGCGCCCCGCTTGTCGCGAGATCCTGGCCGCCTGTCCGGATCTGGAACGGGCGATGACCCGCCTCGCGCTCGGCCGGGGCGGCCCGCGCGATCTCGCGGCGGTCGGCGAGGCGCTGACGTGCGCCGGGGAACTGTCCGAACGGATCGCCCGCGGCGCGGCCGCTTCCCCCGAGGACGTGGAGCGCGCGGCGGCGGCTCTCGCCGGTCACGACGCGACCATCGGGGCGCTCGGCGAAGCGCTGGGGCCGGACCTTCCCCTGCTCGCCCGGGACGGAGGCTTCGTGGCGGCGGGGTACGACGCGGCGTTGGACGAACTGCGCGAGCTCCGCGACGGCAGCCGGCGGCTGATCGCCGATCTCCAGAAACGCTACGTCGACGAAACCGGCATCGCCTCGCTCAAGATCCGCCACAACAACGTGCTGGGCTATTTCGTCGAAGTGACGCCGACCCACGAGGCGGCGATGTCGGCTCACGAGGACTTCATTCATCGCCAGACGCTGGCCAGCGCGCGGCGCTACGCCACGGTGGCGCTCGCCGAGCTCGAGGAGAAGCTCGCCACCGCGTCCGACAGGGCGCTGGCCCGCGAGCTCGAGATCTTCGAGGCGCTGTCGGCCGCGGTGACCGCATCCGGGGAGGCGATCGCCCGGACCGCGACCGCGCTCGCCGGGATCGACGTGACGGCCGCGCTGGCGGAGCTCGCGGTCAGGCGCCGCTACGTCCGCCCGGCGGTCGACGACAGTCACGACTTCGCGGTGACCGGCGCGCGCCACCCGGTGGTCGAGTCGTTTCTCGAACGCGATGCCGAGGCCTCCTTCGTTCCCAACGACTGCGATCTGGGGCCGGAGCAGCGCCTGTGGCTGGTGACCGGGCCGAACATGGCGGGCAAGTCGACATTCCTGCGCCAGAACGCGCTGATCGCGATCCTCGCCCAGATCGGTTCCTTCGTGCCGGCCGAGGCGGCGCGGATCGGCATCGTCGACCGGCTGTTCTCGCGCGTGGGCGCGGCCGACGACCTGGCGCGGGGGCGCTCCACCTTCATGGTCGAGATGGTCGAGACGGCGGCGATCCTCAACCAGGCCGGTCCCCGCGCGCTGGTGATCCTCGACGAGATCGGCCGCGGCACCGCTACCTTCGACGGGCTCTCCATCGCCTGGGCGACCCTCGAGCATCTGCACGAGGTCAACCGGTCGCGGGCGCTGTTCGCGACCCATTTCCACGAATTGACCGCGCTCAAGGGGCGTCTGGAGGCGCTCAAATGCGTGACCATGCGGGTCAAGGAGTGGCGGTCCGAGATCGTGTTCCTGCACGAGGTGGTGCCGGGCGCGGCCAGCCAGTCCTACGGGATCCACGTGGCGCGGCTCGCCGGTCTGCCCGAAGGCGCGCTCTCGCGGGCGGAAGCGGTACTGCAGACGCTGGAGAAGGGCGAGCAATCGGGATCGCTCGCCCGGCTCGGCGACGATCTGCCGCTGTTCTCCGCCGCGGTCCCGTCTCCCCCCGCCCCGCCCTCGGCGGTGGACGAGGCGCTCGCCGCCGTCAACCCGGACGAGATGACGCCCCGCGAAGCGCTCGATCTGCTCTACCGGTTACGCTCGATGCTCTGAGCGCACGCGCCAGGCATCGGGGCGGTACCGCCGATATCCGAACGCGCTATAGTCCGGCCATGACACGGATTTCGCGGCAACGGGCGATCGTCGACCGGGGCGCCCTCAATGCCGAGCTCGACGCGCTGCTCGGCGACGACGCGGCGGCCGGCGCGCGGCGGCGCGATGCGCTCGCAATTCTCAAGCGAGCCCTGGAGGAGGGAAAGGCGGAAGTCCGCCGCCGGTTCGACTCCGCGCCGGGAGGCGGCCCGCAAGCCGTCGGGGAACAGTCCTTCCTGATCGACCAGCTGATACGCGCGATATACGACCTCGCCGCCAACCGGGTGTACCCCGCGTCCAACCCGACCGCCGGCGAGCATCTTTGCATAACCGCCGTCGGCGGTTACGGCCGCGGCGAGCTCGCCCCTCATTCCGATATCGATCTCCTGTTCGTTCTGCCCTTCAAGAGCACGCCCCGCAACGAGCAGGTCATCGAATACATCCTCTATATGCTTTGGGATCTCGGCCTCAAGGTCGGGCACGCGACCCGGTCGATCCAGGACTGCGTGCGGCTTTCCCGGAAGGATCTGACGATCCGCACCTCGATCCTGGAGGCCCGATACGTCTGGGGAGAGAAGCCGCTGTTCGACCGGCTCCGGACCCGGTTCCGCAAGGAGGTGGTGAAGGGGACCGAGCGCGCCTTCGTCGAGGCCAAGCTCGCCGAACGCGACGAGCGCCACGGCCGGATGGGCGGATCGCGCTACGTGCTGGAGCCCAACGTCAAGGACGGCAAGGGCGGGCTCAGGGACCTGCACACGCTGTTCTGGATCGCCAAGTATCTCTACCCGGTGCGCGAAATCGCGGATCTGGTCGATCACGGGGTGCTGCGCGGGAGCGAAGCCGCCCGGTTCGAGAAGGCGCGGAGGTTCCTGTCGACCGTCCGCTGCCAGCTGCACTATCTGGCGGGGCGCGGCGACGACCGCCTGACCTTCGACCGGCAGCCCGAGATGGGCGCGCTGCTTCGCTACAAGGACCATGCCGGCACGCGCGGCGTCGAGCGCTTCATGAAGCACTACTACCTGACGGCGAAGGAGGTCGGCGACCTGACCGGGATCTTCTGCGCCGCCCTCGAAATCGAGCACGGCAGGCGCTCGCGCTTCGCCCTGCCGCGGTTCAGCCTGCTGCAGCGCGCGCCCGACGGGCTGGCGATCGAGAACGGGCGCCTCGCGCTCGCGCGCGGCGCCAGTTTCGCCGACCGGCCGATCGACATCCTGCGGCTGTTCCATACCTCGCAGGACCGCGAAATCGACATCCATCCGCGGGTGCTGCGCGCGATGACCCGCAACCTCCGGCTGGTCGACGGTCTGCGCGAGGACGCCGAGGCGAACCGGCTGTTTCTCGACATGCTGACCTCGCCCAAGGATCCCGAGCGGACCCTGCGGCAGCTCAACGAGGCCGGCGTGTTCGGCCGCTTCATCCCGGATTTCGGCCGGGTCGTGGCCCAGATGCAGCACGACATGTATCACGTGTTCACCGTCGACGAGCACACGATCATGGCGATCGGCATCCTGCGCGGGATCGAGGACGGGGCGTTCGCCGAGGAAATGCCGATCGCCACCGAGGTGGTGAAGACCGTGCAGTCGCGCCGTGCCCTCTACATGGCCGTGCTGCTGCACGATATCGGCAAGGGGCGCGGCGGCGATCATTCGGAGATCGGCGAGCAGGTGGCGCTGCGGCTCTGTCCGCGGGTCGGGCTCAGCCCCGAGGAGACCGAGACCGTGGCCTGGCTGGTGCGCTACCACCTGGCGATGAGCAACACCGCGTTCCGGCGCGACGTGAACGACCCGAAGACGGTCAGCGACTTCGTCGGCACGGTGAAGTCCCTGGAACGGCTGCGCCTCCTGCTGGTTCTCACCGTCGCCGATATTCGCGCGGTCGGGCCCGGCGTGTGGAACGCCTGGAAGGCGGCGCTGCTGCGCGACCTCTACTACGCGGCCGAAGAGGCGATCACCGGGGGCATGGCGGGGGCGGTCGGCGGACGCCGGATCGAGCAGGCCAAGTCCGCGCTCGCCGATGCGCTCGCCGATTTCGAGCCGCGGGAAATCGAGGCGCATCTCGAGAGCGGCTATCCCGCCTACTGGCTTTCGCATCCGACGGAGACCCATGCCCGCCATGCGCGGCTGGTGCGCGAAGCGAGAGGATCGGAGACGCCCCTCAAGATAGACGTGCGGACCGACAGCTACCGGCAGGCGACCGAGGCGACCGTCTACGCCCCCGACCACGCCGGCCTGTTTTCCAACATCGCCGGCGCCATCGCGGTCTCCGGCGGCAATATCGTCGACGCGAAGATCTTCACCATGGCCGACGGCATGGCGCTCGACACGTTCTGGGTTCAGGGCCGCCGCGACGAGCCGATCGCCGGCTCGGCCCGGCTCGCCCGGCTGCGGGAGAATATCGAACAGGCCGTCACCGGACGCATGCGGCCGATGCGCGAGATCGAGGACATGATCCGCAAGGAGGGCGAAAAGCGCGACAGCGTGTTCACCGTCGAGCCGCGGGTGATCATCGACAACGCGGCGAGCGCGACCCACACCGTCGTCGAGGTCAACGGCCGCGACCGGCCCGGCCTGCTCTACGCGCTGACCCGGGCGCTGAGCGGCGAGGACGTGCAGATCGGCAGCGCGCAGATCGCCACCTACGGCGAGTCCGCCGTCGACGTGTTCTATATCAAGGACCTGTTCGGGCTGAAGATCGAGCACGAGGCGAAGCTCGAAAGGATCCGCAAGGCGCTGCTCGAGGCGCTGTCGTCGATCGCCGCGGTCGCCGGAGAGACCGCCGGCCCCACCGCGCAAGAGGCCGCCGCGCCGATCGGATCGTGAACCCGCGGGCGACCCGCCGGAACGCCGCATGAGACTTCTGAGCGCCATCGCCACCGTCGGCGGCTACACGTTGGCGAGCCGCGCGCTCGGTTTCGTCCGCGACATCCTGATCGCCGCCTTCCTCGGCGCCGGGCCGGTGGCGGACGCGTTCTTCGTCGCCTTCAAGCTGCCCAATTTCTTTCGCAGGCTGTTCGCCGAGGGGGCGTTCTCCGCCGCTTTCGTGCCGCTCTTTACCCGCATTCTGACCGAGGACGGCACCGATGCGGCCCGCCGGTTCAGCGAACGGGCGTTGTCCGTTCTCGCGGCCGTGCTGCTCGTCTTCTGCACGGCGATGCAGATTGCCATGCCCTGGGCGATGTACCTCTTCGCGCCCGGTTTCGCTTCCGATCCGGCGAAGTTCGACCTGGCCGTCGAGCTCGCGCGGATCGCATTTCCCTATTTGCTGTTCATATCGCTGGTCTCGCAGCTTGGCGGGGTGCTCAACGCGCTCGACCGGTTCGCGGCGGCGGCGGCGGCACCGATCCTGCTCAATCTCAGCCTGATCCTGTGCCTGATCGGGCTCGCGCCGATACTGGAAACGCCGGGTCACGCGCTCGCCTGGGGGGTGTTCGCGGCCGGCGTCATCCAGTTCCTGTGGCTGATCGAGGCCTGCCGCCGCGCGGGCATGGTGTTCCGTCTTCCGCGTCCGCGTCTTACCCCCGCCGTCAGGCGGCTCGTCGCGAAGATCGTACCGGGCGCGATCGGCGCCGGGGTGCAGCAGATAAACCTCGTGATCGGGGTGATCCTCGCGTCGCTGCTCCCGACCGGCGCGGTCTCCTATCTCTATTACGCCGATCGGGTCTACCAACTCCCTCTCGGAGTCATCGGGATCGCGGTCGGGACCGCGCTCCTGCCGCTGCTCTCGCGCCAGATCCGCGAGGGCGACGAGGCGGGCGGCCGGGAGAGTTTCAACCGGGCGCTCGAATTCTCCCTTCTGCTCACCCTGCCCGCGGCGGCGGCGCTCATGGTCATGCCGGGGCCCATCGTCGCCCTGCTCTTCGAGCGCGGCGCCTTCGACGCCCGCTCTACCGCGGCGACGGCGGCGGCGCTTGCCGCCTTCGCGGCGGGGCTTCCCGCCTTCGTCCTGGTCAAGGTGCTGGCGCCCGGCTTCTTCGCGCGCGAGGACGTGACGACGCCGGTCAAGATCGCCGGCGTCTCGGTCGCCGCCAATATCGCCCTCAGCGTAATCCTTCTCGGTCCGCTGCAGCATGTCGGGCTCGCTCTCGCCACCTCCGCCGCATCGTGGCTCAACGCGTTCCTGCTCGCTTTCGTCCTCCACCGGCGCGGGCAGTTCGCCATCGACCGGCGTCTGCGCACGCGCTTGTTCCGCATCGTCCTGGCGACGTTCGCGATGACGGCGATCCTGTTGGCGGGCCTCGAGGTCCTGGCGACCATGTTGGCCGGCACCCCGCTCGAGAGGGGGCTTGCGGTCGTCGTTCTCATCGTCGCCGGAAAAGCGGCCTATGCCGCCGCGGCGTTCACGCTCGGCGCGGCGGAATTCTCCGAGATTCGAGGCTCTCTCTCGCGGCGTAAGGCTTGACCCCTCCGGTCGATGGGGGGATAACCCCGCCCTTCCCGCCACACGAAGGTCTGGAGTTCGGGCCTTGAATCGAATCTTCTCCGGTGTCCAGCCGAGCGGCAACCTGCATCTCGGCAACTATCTCGGCGCCATCAGAAACTTCGTCCGCCTGCAGGACGACAACGAGTGCATCTACTGCGTCGTCGACCTGCACGCGATAACCGTCTGGCAGGACCCGGCCGAGCTTACCCGCAACACGCGCGAATGCGCCGCGACCTTCATCGCCGCCGGCATCGACCCGGAACGCAGTATCGTCTTCAACCAGAGCCGCGTCGCCGCCCACGCCAGGCTCGCCTGGGTATTCAACTGCGTCGCGCGCCTCGGCTGGCTCAACAGGATGACGCAGTTCAAGGAAAAGGCGGGCAAGCAGCGCGAGAACGCGAGCGTCGGGCTTTATGTCTATCCCAGCCTGATGGCCGCCGACATTCTGGCCTACAAGGCGACGCATGTGCCGGTCGGCGAGGACCAGAAGCAGCACCTGGAGCTCACCCGCGATATCGCGCAGAAGTTCAACCACGATTTCGGGACCGAGGTGTTCCCGCTGATCGAGCCGCTGATCTTCGGCGAGGCGACCCGGGTGATGAGCCTACGCGACGGCACTTCGAAGATGAGCAAGTCCGACGGCTCGGACGCCTCGCGCATCAACCTTACCGACGACGCGGATACGATCGCGCGCAAGATCCGCCGCGCCCGGACCGATCCCGATCCCCTGCCCGACAGCCCCGACGGCCTCGCCGGGCGCGCGGAGGCGACCAATCTGGTCGGCATCTTCGCCGCGCTCGCCGACCGTACCGCCGCCGATGTCCTCGACGAGTACGGCGGCCGCGGCTTCGCCGAGTTCAAGCCGGCGCTCGCCGACCTCGCCGTCGCGGTCCTTTCGCCCATCGCGGCCGAGTTGCGGCGGCTGATGGACGATCCGGACCATGTCGACTCCGTGCTCGCCTCCGGCGCGGAGCGCGCCGCCGCGATCGCCGATCCGGTTCTCGACGAGGTCCACGAGGTCGTCGGCCTCGCCGCCCGGTGAGCCTGGCGCGCTGAGCCCGGGCGATGCAAATCTACCTGCCCATCGCGGAAGTCTCGGTCAACGCCGCGCTACTTCTGGGATTGGGCGGCGGCGTCGGCTTCCTGTCGGGGCTGTTCGGGGTGGGCGGCGGCTTCCTGATGACGCCGCTCCTTATCTTCATCGGCATCCCGCCCGCGGTCGCCGTCGCGACCGAAGCCAATCAGGTCGTGGCCGCCTCGGTCTCCGGCGCGCTCGCCCATTGGCGCCGGCGCAACGTCGACGTCAAGATGGGGCTGGTGCTGCTCGCCGGCGGGTTCGTCGGATCGAGCCTCGGCGTCTGGCTGTTCACCCTGCTGCGCGGGATCGGCCAGATCGATTTCGCGATTTCGGTCGCCTATGTCGTGTTTCTCGGCATCATCGGCATGCTGATGGTGATCGAAAGCGTCCGCGCCTGGCAGCGCCAGCGTAACCCGGCGGCGCCCCGCAAGAGACTTCACCAGCACTACTGGGTGCACGGGCTGCCGCTGAAGATGCGGTTCCGCACCTCGAAGCTCTATATCAGCGCGCTTCTGCCGTTCGCGATCGGCCTCTTCGTCGGAGTGCTGGCCGCGATAATGGGCGTCGGCGGCGGTTTCGTGCTGGTCCCGGCGATGATCTACCTGCTCGGCATGCCGACCTCGATCGTTGTCGGGACCTCGCTGTTCCAGATCGTGTTCGTCACCGCCAACGTCACGCTGCTACAGGCGATCAACAACCAGACCGTCGACATCGTCCTCGCTCTGTTCCTCCTGATCGGCGGCGTCATCGGCGCCCAGATCGGCGCCCGGGCCTCGGGCAGGCTGCGCGGAGAGCAGCTGAGGATCCTGCTCGGCCTGATCGTCCTCGCCGTGTGCGTACGGGTCGCCTGGGGGCTCGTCGCAACCCCCGAGGACATGTTCGCGCTCGGCGTACCGGGAGGGCGCGAATGAGCACCGCCCGTCTCCGTATCCTGCCGATCTTCGCGACGCTGCTCGCGCTCGCGTCCTCGCCCTGCTGGGCGGCGGGGAAACTGCTGGTCGATCTCTCCGAAGAGGAGATAGCGATCACCACCGGCTTCACCGGGACCGAGCTGCTGCTGTTCGGCGCCAAGGAGGAGCGGGGCGACGTCGTGGTCGTGGTGAGCGGCCCGGGTCGCGATGCGGTAGTACGGCGGCGCGAGCGCGTCGCCGGCGTATGGGTCAACGGCGCTTCGGTGGTCTTTCGCGGCGTGCCCGTCTACTACCGTGTCGCCTCGAACCGGCCGCTGAAGGAAATCGCGCCGCCCGAAATCCTGTCCGCGAACGGCATTACCGAAGGCACGCTCGACCTCGCCGGCATGACAGACGTGCCGGCGGCGCAGCGGGTGCCGTTTCAGGACGGGCTGATCCGCAACCGGACCCGCCAGGGGCTCTACGGCTACGATCCCCGCGGAGTCGCGATCCAGGGGGACCTCCTTTTCCGCACCGCGGCCACCTTCCCGGCGACCGTGCCGACCGGCCCCTACAGTGTGAACGTCTACCTCTTCGACCGTGGTAAGCTGGCGGCGCACAGGGAGTCCACGCTCGTTGTGAGGAAGGTCGGCCTGGGGGCGGATGTCTTCAACTTCGCGCACCGGCAGTCGACGTTGTACGGAGTAATCGCGATCGTCGTGGCGGTATTCGCCGGATGGCTCGCCGGTGTCGTCTTCCGGCGGTGACAGGGACGGAATAATGACCGACGAACGACATACGGATGACGGTTTCGCCGGTCAGGCGGCGAAACGGGAGCGGGTCTTCCTGTGCGTTGTCGATTCCAGCGAGGAGGTGCACGTCGCCCTGCGCTTCGCGGCCCTTCGCGCGAAGCGCTCGAGCGGCAGGGTCGCGCTGCTATACGTCATCGAGCCGGGCGACTTCCAGCACTGGATGTCGGTAGCGGAAAAGATGCGCGAGGAGCGGAGGGAAGAGGCCGAGCAGGTGCTCCAGGAACACGCGGCCGAGGTGGTCGCCATCACCGGCCGTACGCCGATTTTCCATGTTCGCGAAGGCGAGCCGAGGGACGCGATCGTTCAGCTGATCGAGGAAGAGCCGGCAATCTCCATCCTGGTGCTCGGCGCCGGCACCGACAAGAAGGGTCCCGGGCCGCTGGTGTCGTCGATCGCCGGCAGACTTTCGGGCAAGTTCCCCGTCCCGATCACCGTCGTCCCAGGTACGCTGAGCGACGAACAGCTCGATGCGCTGGCCTGAGAGGGCGAGTTATCCACAGGCTTCCTTGACCCCTTCGGGTAAAATCCCCACCTTTCGACCCCGAATTCGACTTTATCCATGTGGGAAAGCGGTCCGGCGAAACCGAACCCGGTCGGTCGCCGAAGAGGGCAGAGATGTTGAAGGCGTTGCGGTCCCGACGAATTGCCGCTTGCGCGACGGTTGCCGGCCTGTCGATCCTCGTGGCCGCCGCGCCGGCGATCGCGGAGACTCGCGGCGGCACCGGCGACGAGGGTTACCGGGTGTCCAGCCTCGACAGGCCCGTTTCCCGTCCCGGGCAAGGGGCATCGTCGGCTCCCGGCGCCTCGGCGAAGGCGCTGGAAGCGCTTTTCGCGCATATCGGCTATCACCTCGACCGGGTCCGGGAGCGCGGGATTGTGCCGCGCCTGCTGGTTCGCGAGATGCCGGACGACCTGTCGGAGTTGCGTAACATCCAGCGCCGCAAGGCGGTTTTCATCCGGATAGCGCTGCCCCTGATACTCGCGACCAACGAAGCGATCCTGCGCGACAGGGCCCGGATCCAGCGGCTTCGGGCGACGCGGGACCGGATTAGACCGCTCCCGGTCGAGGACGCATGGTGGCTCTGGCAGACCTTCGTCGCCTACAAGGTGGAGCCGTTCGACTTCGAGGAGCTGTTGCGCCGGGTCGACATCATCCCGCCCTCGCTCGCGGTGGCCCAGGCCGCCGAGGAATCCGGCTGGGGAACCTCCCGTTTCGTGCGCCGCGGAAACGCGTTGTTCGGGGAACGGATATACCGCGGGACGGAAGGGATGGTGCCGAGCCGTATTTCCGAGGGCCAAAGGTTCCGGGTACGGCGCTTCGGGCAATTGCTGGCCGCGGCGGTCGCCTACGCCTCGAACCTCAATACCCATCCCGCCTACCGGGCCTTCCGGACCGCGCGCCACGCGATGCGGGCGAAGAAGGGCCGCCTTGATGCGCCCGCCCTGGCGGCCGGACTCGAAGCCTATTCGGAGCGCCGGCAAGCCTATATCGCCACCCTGCGCGCGATTATTCGGGCGAATGCGCTTACGGAGTTCGACCATCTGAGGCTCGATTCGGGACGCCCCAGGTTTGCCGAGGCTCCGACCGGCGACCCCGTCCGCCTTTCCAACTGAACGGCCTAGCGACGCGGTATCAGGAACTGGGTGCCGTACCAGCGCCAGCGGCCCTGCTTGGCCGGCATCGTGCAATTGAGGCGCGGCCGGCCGGCTCGGAAAGCCCTGTCGAACCGCAGCTCGACCCGCGCCCGACCTATGCGTTCCATTCGTACCCTTCCCTGACCGGAGGTGTAGCAGGTGAGCAGGTCGATATAGGGCAACGCCTCTCCGGTCACGGTAAATCCCATGATGGGGGGGTTCCGGCCCGGCCCGAGAAAGACTTCGGACGGCGTGACGTCGACCACCGCCAGCGGCAGCGCGTCGGCGGCAAGGCGAAAGCGTTCCGCGCCGCCATGGACCTCGTTCATCGGGAAGCGCGGCAGGAAATGGAACCGAGACCCCGGATGCAGCACTCCCGAATGCTGGCCGAACGCCGCCCCCAGGCCGGCCTCTTGCACCGCCGCGCGCGCCGCTCCCGACATGGCGCCGTAGGGATAGGCGAAGATTTCGGGTCTCTCCCCGAGCTCTTCCTCGAGCCGGCGCAGCGCTCGTGCGATGTCGCGGTCGTTGGCATCGCGCCCGAGGAGCGGCATCAAACGGTGAGAGGCGGTCTGGGCTCCCACCGTGGCGCCGCCGCGGGCGATCTCGCGGATCTGCTCCCACGTCATATGGCCGTCGCCGCCGTCGTCGATCTTATCGGTGGCGAAGAACAGGGTGAAAGGATGCCCGGCGTCCCGCAGGCGCGGCCATGCATGGGTGTAGAAGGAGCGGAACCCGCCGTCGAAGCTCAGCCCGATCGTGCGGTCCGGCAGAACGCGCCCTGTCTTGAGAGCCGTCAGGATCTCGGGCACCGGCATGACGTTGAGTCCGCGTTCGGCGATTACCTCCAGATGGGCGTCGAACTGATCGAGACGGATGTTGGTGGACGATGCGTGTTGTTCGCCGAACCGCTGGTACATGACAACGACGGCGGACGAGGCCGCGGCCGGCATCGAGCCGAAGATGACCGGCAGCGCCGCGAGCGCGCCGAATATCCGTCTTCGAAAATGCATGCGCTTGGCAACGGGCATGCGAACGGCTGCCGTCCCGGCCTTCACCGGCTGGAATGTTGCGCGCTCTCGGGCCGCCCGGCAAGGGTCGACTCGAACCGCGACCCGACTCACATCATGGGTTCCGGCAGATCGTCGTCGGCCAGCAGCGGGTACGAGCCTGCCTCGAACAGCTGATAGTGCCACCATTCGTTGCGATAGAAATCCCAACCCGCGGCGGTCATCAGGCCCAACAGCACGAACCGGTTGCGCTGGGCCTCCGCGTCGATCTCGGTGCAGCCGTGGTGGGACAATGGCGTGAAGGCGTCGAACGCCGTACCCATCGGGACCGGCTTGCCGTCGCTGTCGAGCAGCGTCAGATCGACCGCGACGCCGCGCGAATGCGGCGATCCCCTGCGCGGGTCGGCGAGGAATTCCGGGTCGGGCGTGTGTGCCCACAGCGCCTGTTGGGCCTCCCGGGGACGGAACGCGTCGAAGATGCGGATCCCCAACCCGATGCGGCGCGCGAGACTTACCGTCCGGCGCAGCGCCTCCGCGGCATCGCCGTGCAGGTAGCAGGCCGGCCGCGCGTAGACCGGCCGGCCGGTCAAGTTGCGGTCGGTCGCGTAGACGATGTCGAGCGTGACGTCGAACGTCTCCGGCGTGATCTCAACCAGGGTCATGCGGCCGGCCCTCGCGCGTGGAGGGCGCCACAATAGGGGTGCCCCGGCCCGGGCTCAATCGTACCCGCGCGGCGCCGTGTCCCGGGGCGCGGATTTTCGGCTACGCCCGTCGGGCGGCCGCGCTATCCTGCAGGCACGTCGTTTGCCGTTCCGATGCGGTACGGCGCGGAAGTCCCCGGAACCGGACCGAAGATGCACGCCGCAAGCCCAACCCGCGGGTCGAGATCGATGCCGCCCCTGCTCGCGATGGACTGCGCGGGTCCGGTCTGTTCGGTCGCGCTGATTGCGGCGGGCGAAATCGGGGTCTCCCGGTTCGCCCGGGTCGACCGGGGTCATGCGCAGGTTCTGCTGCCGACGATCGCCGACGCGCTCGCCGAAGCCGGCGCGGCGTATCGCGATATCGGCTGCTTCGCCGTGACCGTCGGTCCGGGATCGTTCACCGGAATCCGCACGGCGATCGCCACCGCCCGCGGTCTGGCGCTGGCGCTCTCCAGGCCGCTGGTCGGCGTGACGACGCTGGAGGCGGTGGCCCGCGGCGCCCGTCTCGCTGGCGCCGAAAGCGGCGCCGACTGTCTTGTCGTCCTTGATACGCGCAGGGCCGACTTCTACGTTCAGCGCTTCGCGCCCGACGGCGCAGCGCGAACCCTGCCGGCTGCCATGATGCCAGAACGACTCGTCTCCACCATCGGCGCGGGACCTCTGCTCCTGGCGGGCGATGCGGCGGCTTCCCTCGTTCCTCTCCTCGACACGCGCGGCATCGCTTTCGACGGTCCGGCGGGCGAAGGCTTCGCCGACCCCGCCGACATCGCCGCGATCGCGGCCGAGAGGTGGAACGGGCGGAGCGCCGGGGAGCTGCCGCCCGTCCGGCCGCTCTATCTCCGGGCTCCCGCCGCGACCCGGCCGCCGGCGGGCGGGCGGCTCCGCCCGTGACCGCGGCCGCGATCGAACCCCTCGCGCCGCGCGACATCGAGCGCGTGGCGGCGATCCACGACGCCTGCTTCGACGACGCCTGGTCGGACGACATGATCCGCCGGGTGCTCGGGACGGCCGGCGCTTTCGGGCTGGTCGCGCGCACAACCGCCGATCCGTCCATCGTCGCCTTCGCGCTGGCCCGGATCGTCGTCGACGAGTGCGAGCTGCTGTCGCTCGGTGTCGCCCCGGACCGCCAGCGGCAGGGTATCGGCGCGGCGTTGCTCGATGCGGCGATGGATCGGGCGGCGGCCCTCGGCGTGCGCCATTTCTTTCTCGAGGTCGGCGAGTTCAACGCCCCCGCCCGGCGCCTGTACGAAAGCCGCGGGCTCAGGGTCGTCGGCAGGCGCGCGGACTATTACGCGCTCGAGGGCGGCGGCGCGATGGACGCGCTCACGATGCGCTGCGAGCCGAATTCCGCCGCCGCCCGCCCGGCGGTCCAGAGGCAGCCGGGGATTTCCGAAAGCGCTTCTATGTCTTCGCGATCCTGAGGACCATATCGCCGTCGCGCAGGTTCCCGTCGGGCGCGAGGCTCGCTCTCTCCGGATCGTCCCGCAGCGGGCGCATCGCGACCACCCGGTGGCCCAGCTCTCTGACCGATGCCGGCACGTTTTCGATCGGCTCGGTGCCGCGCAGGACGATGGTGGCCGTATCGCCCGACGCCATGCGTTCGATCAGAAGG
>JAPPHW010000126.1 GCA_028820945.1 Defluviicoccus sp. | reverse complement strand
CGATCATCCGGGTCGCCGACTTGTCGACGTCGATCTGGTTGTTGAGGTCGAGGCCGAAGGGGAGCGAAAGCTCGTAGAGGAGCAGATATTGCGCGGCCAGCTCCTCGCTCGCCGGCAGCCGGTATTCCGCCGGATCGTCGCCGTGCATGCTCATGTTGAGCCGCCGGAAGGTATCGGTGATGACGTGGACGTGGATCGCTTCGGGCTGCGCCTTGTACCACCCGGCGAACGCCGCGACGTCGGAGAGATAGGCGGGATTGCTGATTCCTCCGGGCTCGCCGGAGGAGAGCGAGTATTCCATGGTGTAAAGACCGGTGAGGTTCTCCACCGTGAAATCCGCGTCGCGGCGGAACTCGATGCTCTCGTCGAAATAATGCAGGAAGACGTCGTTCAACTCGTTGCGGGGTATCGACGCGACGAGGGCGATCACGATAACGCCGAACCCCCACCCCAGCGCGCGGCGCCGGCGGATCACGAACTCGCCGAGCACGGCCATCGCGGCATCGCGGCGGTCCCCCGCCGCGCGCACCCGGATCGGCAGCAGCGAGAGGAGCGCCGG
This sequence comes from Defluviicoccus sp., assembly GCA_028820945.1. The sequence goes on along the minus strand of JAPPHW010000126.1, from coordinate 1,456 downwards.
CAGGAAGGTCACCGAGAGCAGGAACGCCGCGCCGACTCCGAACGCGACAAAGGTCCCCATCTGGCGGAGCGGCGGAACCTCGGAGAAGTTCATGCTCAGGAAGCCGAGCGCGGTGGTCAGGCAGGCGAGGAAGACCGGCTGAAGATTCACCCGCATCGCCTCGACGATCGCGTTGCGCTTGAGCGCGTCGTCTCCGGGGGGCGGTGGCGGCCTTCCGGAGGCACCGCTCTGCATGTGGTGGACGAGGCTCGAGAATATATGGACGCAACTCGCGATGGCGACCGTGAGCACGACGACCGGCGCGACCGCGGAAGGCGCCGTCATCGGCAGGCCGGCCCAGCCGCCGAGGCCCACCGCCGTCATGACCGACAGCGCGACGACGAGCATGATCGCGAATGTCGCGCCGAGCCCCCCCGTCAGCAACGCGAGCATCAGTGTCATCGCCGCGAAGGTCACCGGGACGAGTATCTGGAGGTCCTTCAGGGACACCTCCACGAAGGCCTGGTTGAAGATCACCTGACCGGTCACGCGCACGTCGATACCGGGGAAACGCTCGCGAACCCGGTCGGCGAGCCCGTACGAATACTCCGCCACCCGCGACCCTTCCCGCATTTCGTCCTCGCCCGGCAGCGCCACGGTGACGTTGACGCCGCTGACCCCGCCGTCGCGCGCGATCAGGCGCCCCGCGAGACGCGGTTCCGCCAGAGCGATCGCGCGGACCCGGGAACGCGCGTCGGCATCGCGGAGGACATCCTCGTCCACCAGATCGCGGACCCGGATGTCGTCGCCGTCGGCCGTGGTGTGCTGGAAGTTGGTCAGCGAGTCGACACGGGCCGCATAAGGAGTCTTCCAGGCCCGTTCGGTGAGCCACGCGGCGGCTTCGAGCGCGAGCGCCGAGGTGGCGTCGCGGTCCTCCGGCACGACGGCGAAGAAGACGTTGCCGCTCCTCCCGTAGGTGGCCTCCATCGCCTCGCTCGCGAGGCGTTGCGGATTGTCCCTGTCGGCGTAGATGCGGTAGTCGGCCGCGAATTCGAGGAACGCCGTGCCGCCCGCCGCGACCCCGGCCAGGACCAGGGTGACGGCGATGATCGGCCAGCGCAGATCGATCACCCAGCCGCCGAGGCGCGACTCTATGCGGGGCTTCGGCTCTTGCTTCGAGCGGCGCACGGCCAGCCTTCCGAGCAGAACTGATGCGGCATCTTACGCCGCGTCCGCCGCCGCGCGGTGCACAAATCGTCGCACCGCGATCCGATCGGATCCGCTCCGGTCGCGTTGCCGCGCGCCACTGTTGCCGGCGGCGCGAAGGGCCTGGAGCGGATCCGTTTTGGTTCGAACCGCTTCTTCCGTTCTCTTGCGTCATGGTGGGGGGGGGGGGGGGGGGCGCCCGGCGGGGGGGTTTTTTTTTTTATTTTAATTAATAAATTGTTTGTGGTTGGGGGCCGAGGACGGGCGGTGG
>JAPPHW010000139.1 GCA_028820945.1 Defluviicoccus sp. | reverse complement strand
CGCGCGGCTCCATCGAATGCGGGATGATGCGCTGGTTGACGAGTTCCAGCCGCGCGGTGTGCGCCGCCGCCTCGAAAGCCGCGTCGACCGCCTCGGTCGCCTCCGGTCCCGGGAAATCCCAGTCGAAGCAGAGATTGTTGGGCGCCTCCTCGTGGATCTGCGCCGCCCCGTCCGTATGGGCGGTTTCGGTTACCGCCGCCGCGTCGAGCGGACGGTAATCGATCTCGACGAGTTCGGCCGCATCCGCCGCCTGTTCCGCGGTTTCGGCTATGACCGCGGCGACGATCTCGCCGACATAGCGCGCCTTGCCCTGGGCGAGGACCGGCCATTTGGGCTCGACCATCGGGGTGCCGTCCTTCGACGTGATGCCCCAGCCGCAGGGCAGGCCGCCGATCCCGTCCGCGTCGGCGTCGGGACCGGTCAGCACACAGACCACGCCCGGCGCGGCCTCGGCCTTCGACGTGTCGACCGAGCCCAGATCCGCGTGGCCGTGCGGCGAGCGCAGCATGTGGGCGTAGAGCTGTCCGGCGCGCACCTGGTCGTCGGTGTAGCTGCCGCGGCCGGTCAGAAAGCGGAAGTCTTCCTTGCGCTTGACGGAAGCGCCGATTCCTCCCTCAGGCATGTCTTGCCTCCCGGGTCAAGGTCGTCAGGCGGCTCCCTTCATGACCGGATGCGCGGCCAGGATCGCCTTGACGATGTTGTGATAGCCCGTGCAGCGGCACAAATTGCCCTCGAGCTCGTGACGGACGGTCTTTTCGTCCAGCGTGTCGTGCCGGTTCACCATGTCGATGGCGCTCATCACCATGCCGGGGGTGCAGAACCCGCATTGCAAGGCGTGGTTCTCGCGAAACGCCTCCTGCATCGGGTGCAGCGTATCGCCGTCGGCCAGCCCCTCGATGGTCACCACGTCGCAGCCTTCCGCCTGATGGGCGAGCAGCGTGCAGGATTTCACCGAGATGCCGTCGACATGGACCACGCAGGCGCCGCACTGGCTGGTGTCGCAGCCCACATGGGTGCCGGTAAGAGCGAGCTTCTCGCGGAGATACTGCACGAGAAGCGTTCGGCCTTCGCACTCCGCCGAAACCTGCTTTCCATTTACCGTCATGGAAACGGTGGATGTCATCTGTGACCCTCCTTGAGCCGGCTGCGCCGAACGGTCGATGTCCGGGAGGCTCCCCCCTCCCTGTTCCATAGCGCCGCAGTATCCCGCCCGATCCCGCAAGGGTCAAGGCGCGCCGGCGCCGCGTCCGGCGACGGGAAAGGGCGCCGAAACCTCCGGCGCCCCCACTTCTCCACTATGCGAAATATACCCCACAACGCGTCCCGAGTCAAGAGAAAAATGCCCTTTCAAATTAAATTAATCTCCAAGTGACTTGAATCATGGTAGTTTTTCTCTCTTTCGATTCCGCCCCGAAACCCGCCGCCGGATCCCCGATTCCGTCCCATGCGCCGTTCCTCCTCGTCTCCCCCGGCGCGTCTCGCGCTCCCGCCGCCTTCGTCTCCCCGCCGGCCATGACGCGGGGGAACGGTTCCGTTCGAACCCGGTGCGCCCCGGTGCCGCCTGCTTCCCGCATATAGCCGATATGGGTACAAACGTGTCCCCGATCAAGGAAGAACCTGAAAAAAATGTCTGTTCAGGATATTTTGTCGGCTCCTTTCGTTCTCGCCGTCGAGGCAGGCATCGAGTCGACAAATCGCGACCGGGTCGACATTCGCCTCCCGCGGATGCCGGGCGAAAATGTCGACGTCCGCCGGTTCGACCTGCCGGTCGACATTTCCGTCGCAAACACCCGCCAGGAAATGCCGACAGTGCGTGCGGCGCCGGGTGACGGCGGCGTCGGGCGGCGTCAGCTGAGTACGATAACGAGGACGATGACGGCGATGGCGACCAGCCCGCCGATCCAGACGGCCGGGCTCAGCCCTTCCGATTTGGCCTGCGTCGCCGGCGCCTCCGCCGGTTCCTCGGCCTGCGCCTCTTCCTCCGCCCCGCCGACCGCCTCGGCGAACTTGTCGAAGAAATCGTCCGCCATCT
>JAPPHW010000128.1 GCA_028820945.1 Defluviicoccus sp. | reverse complement strand
TAGGTCCAGTAGTACCGGTAGTCGCCGCCGAGCCGGATCGCGGGGCCGAGGCTCTCGCGTTGGACATCCAGCCAGATATCGCACAGGCGCTCGGCCGTCAGCTCGCCCTCGCGCCGCTCCTCATGGACGATGCTCTCGAACCGGTAGAAGGCGATCTGACGGATCGCCGTGTTCAGCATGTCCTCGACTTTGGCCGCCAGGAGCCGTTTCCGCCGTCCGGGGTCGCGGGCGCGGTCGAGCAGCGCGCGGAAGGTCAGCATCTCGCCGAACACCGACGCGGTTTCCGCGAGCGTCAGCGGCGTTTCCGCCATCAGCGGGCCCTGCGCGCCGGCCAGCACCTGGTGGACGCCGTGACCGAGCTCATGCGCCAGCGTCATCACGTCGCGCGTCCCGCCCTGGTAGTTGAGCAGGATATAGGGATGCGCCGACGGCACGGTCGAATGAGAGAACGCGCCCGGCGACTTCCCGGCGCGGGGCGCCGCGTCGATCCAGCGCCCGTCGAAGAACCGGGCGCCGATCTCGCGCATCCGGGGCGAGAACGCGCCATAGGAGTCGAGCACGATCTCCGCCGCCTCGCTCCACGGAATGTCGGCGTCCTCGTCTCCCGGCAACGGCGCGTTGCGGTCCCAGTATTCCAGCGCGTCGACACCGAACCAGCGCGCCTTCAGCGCGTAATAGCGGTGGGACAGGCGGGGATAGGCCTCCGTGACCGCCCGGGTGAGCGCTTCGACCACCGGCGCCTCGACCCGGTTGGAAAGATGGCGGGCGGCCTGGGGGGTTTCGTATCCGCGCCAGCCGTCCTCGATCTCCTTGTCCTTGGCCAGCGTATTGGCGATCAGGGCGAACAGGCGCACATTTTCCCCGAGGATACGGCCTAGCGACCCGGCCGCCTCCCCGCGGAGCGCGGCATCGGGGCCCGAGAGCAGGTGGAGCGCCTCCTGGACGGTCAATTCTCCTCCGTCGACCGGGAACCGGAGCGCGGCCACGGTCTCGTCGAACAGGCGGGTCCACGCCGCCCGGCCGGTGAGGCGTTTGACGTGAAACAGCCGCTCGGTTCCCTCGTCCAGACGGTGGGCGCGGGACAACCGGATATCGCGCAGCCACGGCCGGTAGCGGGCGGCTCCGGGATCGGCGAGCTTGTTCTCGACCTCGTCGTCCTCCATCCCGTCGATCTCGAGGGTGAAGAACAGGAGCTCGCCGGTAATCGCGGTGACGCGTTCGCGGACCGCCTGACGGAACTTGCCGATGCCGGGATCGGCGAGATCGCCGGCGTGCAGAAGCTGGGCATAGCTCTCGCCGCGCGCAGCCAGCTCCGAGACCGCTTCGTAAGCCTCGATCGCGCGTCCGAACGCCCTGCCGTCGGCCGCCGCGAGCTTCCCCGTCCAGCGCCTCCGGAACGCGCGGGCATCCCGCTCCGCCCTGTCGAGGTCGGCCGCGAGCTCAGGACTGTCGGGCGCCGGGTAGAGGTCGGCGAGGTTCCATTCCGGCAGGGCGCGGGCGGCCTCCTTGTGCGATCCATCTGTCATTAGCGGCTCCGGCTTCCCGCAGGGATATAGCGTCCGCAAAGGCACAACTCCACCGACCGCGCGGCGCCCGATAGCGCCCGATTCCGGCGCCATGACACCGGCGCGCCGGTCTTTGCGACAATTTCCGCTGGCGTCGGGCGATCCGCTTGTTCAATTTGGCCTCGGCGGCTGATCGTCGCGGTTCGAATCGAGGGAGCGGATTTCATGACGGATCGGGAAAAGGCACTCATCGTCGGCGTCGGCGGCGGGCTCAGCGCCTCGCTTGCGCGGCTGTTCCACAAGGAGGGCATGGCGGTCGCGCTGGCCGCGCGGAACGCCGACAAGCTCGACGGGCTCGCGGGCGAGATCGGCGGCTCGGCGCATGCCTGCGATGCCTCCGATCCCGCCTCGGTCGCGGCGCTGTTCGAAGCGGTGACGGCCGGCATGGGCGCGCCCGACATCGTCGTCTTCAACCCGTCCTACCGGGCGCGCGGGCCGATCGTCGACCTCGATCCCGAACAGGTGCGC
>JAPPHW010000250.1 GCA_028820945.1 Defluviicoccus sp. | reverse complement strand
GACGCCGCGATCGCCGCCGCCGCCAGGAATTCGAGCACGAAGTCCCGGTCCGAAACGGCATCGAGCGCGTTCGCCGCCGGCCGGTCGAAGCCGAGCGCGGCCGCCGTCCTGCCGCGGTCGATCGGGTAGGGCGTGCCGGCAAGCGCGGCGGCGCCCAGAGGGCACTCGTTGAGCCGCCTGCGCGCATCGGCCAGCCGGCCGCGGTCGCGCCCGAGCATCTCGACATAGGCGAGCAGGTGGTGACCCAGCGTGATCGGCTGCGCCGCCTGGAGATGGGTGAGGCCCGGCATCACGCTCGCGGCGTGCTCTTCCGCCCGATCGATCAGCGTCGCCTGCAGCCCCCGCAGCGCCGCATCCGCCTCGTCGATCGTATCGCGCAGCCAGAGCCTGAGATCCGTCGCCACCTGATCGTTGCGCGACCGCGCGGTGTGGAGCCGCCCGGCCGCCGGGCCGATCAGCTCCGTCAACCGCGCTTCCACGTTCATGTGGATGTCTTCGCGCCGGCGCGAAAATTCGAACGTGCCGGCCTCGATTTCCGCCAGAACCCGATCGAGGCCCGAGAGGATCGCCTCGCCGTCCGCTTCGGCCACGATTCCGCACGCGACCAGCATCTCGCAATGCGCCTTCGAGGCCCCTATATCATGCGCATACAGCCGCCTGTCGAAGTCGATCGAGGCATTGATCCGCTCCATGACCTCGCTGGGCTCGGCGGAGAAGCGCCCCCCCCAGAGCGCGGAGGAGCCCCCGGGGCCGGTTTTCCGATGAGATCCTGTTTCGTTCATGGACTTTCGAGACATGTCGGGCTGCGCGCGTTCGGCGCCGCCCTTGCTTGTGTCGCCCTATTCGTTGCCGCGGCCGGCTGGTCTCTCCTGTCCGGCGATGCCGCGGCCGCTTCGCCGCCCCGCGCCGGCTGGATGGAGAGCTTTGCCGTCGCCGACACGGGCCCGCCAGCGCCCACCACGGAATTCACCGGCCGGGACGGCGAGAGCTATACGCTGGAAAGGTTTCGCGGCAAAGTCGTTTTGGTCAATTTCTGGGCCACATGGTGCGGCCCCTGCGTCCGAGAGCTGCCGTCGCTGAAGCGCCTCAACGCCCGCCTCGGCGGCGAAAGCTTCGCCGTTCTCGCGCTCTCGCAGGACCGGGACGGCTGGGCGAAGATGGCGCCGTTCCTCGAGAAACACGATCTCGGCGGGCTGCCGGCGTTTCACGACCCGAAGGCCCTCGCCGCCCGCGCCGCCATGGTGCGCGCGCTTCCGACTTCGGTGCTCTATGGCGCGGACGGGCGTGAACTCGGCCGGCTTACCGGCCACGCGGAATGGGACTCCGACGAGGCCCTGGCCCTGATCCGCCACTATACCGGCGGCTAGACGCGCCACTCCGCGAGGCCGCACCCGATCAGCGCTTCCGGCATCGGGATGTAATCGACCATGTCGAAACCCTTGCTGCCCGCCGCGGCATGGGAAATCACCCAGGCGCGCAATTCCGCCCCGCCATTGCCGGTGTTCTCCAGCATTGCGTCGAGCTCGGTGGCGAGCCGGTCGTCCGGCGCGTTGCGGAACAACTCGATACAGGCGTGGTCGAAGGGCTCGTCGATCCATCCCATCGTCGTCTCGCCGATCGAATGGCTGAGCCCGCCGGTGCCCAGCACCGCGACCCGGATGTCGTCGGGGTAGCTCTCGATCGCCCGGCGCACCATCCGGCCCCAGGCGAGGCAGCGCCGGGGGGAGGGGAAGGGCTTCTCCACCAGGTTTATGAAGATCGGCACGATCGGCAGCGCCGGATCGAGGCCGAACTGCCAGATCGGGACGCACATCCCATGGTCGAGCTTGAGCCGCATCGAGTACGCCGGATCGAAGTCGGCCGCGAAGGCCTCCCCCAGAATGTGGCGGCCCAGGCTCTCGTGCCCCGGCAGGGTCTCGTGGGGGAAGACCGGCTTCATGAAGGGTTCCGGCGGCCCTTCGTGCTCGGCACCGATCCCGACGCAGAAAGCGGGCATCACGTCGAGGAAGAAATTGACCCAGTGATCGGTCGAATGGATCACCA
>JAPPHW010000254.1 GCA_028820945.1 Defluviicoccus sp. | reverse complement strand
TAGCGGCGCTTCTGCGCGTCGGTGCCGTTGCGGCGGATCTGGTTGACGCAGAGGTTGGAGTGCGCGCCGTAGGAGAGCCCGACGGAGGCCGAACCGCGGCTCACCTCCTCCACCGCGACGACGTGTTCGAGATAGCCCATCCCGGCGCCGCCGTATTCCTCCTCGACGGTGATGCCGAGCAGGCCGAGATCGCCCATCTTGCGCCAGAGGTCGCCCGGGAATTCGTTGGTTTCATCGATTTCCCCGGCGCGTGGCGCGATCTCGACGGCGGAGAAATCGGTGACGCTCTCGCGCAGCATCTCCGCGGTCCCGCCGAGGTCGAAATCGAGGCTGGGATAGGCGTTCCGGAGCATCGGCCCTTCCGAGAGGTTAGCCCGTCACCTGGAAGGCGCGCACCCTACCGAACCGCCGCGGCGCGCGCATTATCCGAATTCCCCCGCCGCAGCCCGTGGACGATGTCGAGGTAGTCCGCCGACTCGGGACCGATCAGCCCGTGGCGGACGAAGAAGTCGATGCAGACGAGGTTGCAGTTGAACTTGAACTCGCGCGTCCCGGCCACGGTCTCCATCGCCCGCTCGACCGGCCAGAGATAGAACTCCTCGATCTCGCCGTCCCGGTTCTCGGGCACGAACGAGGCCGGCAGTTCGAGGTCGTAGCAGTACATCACGTCGGGTTTCAGCCCTTCTTCCGTCTCCTGGCAATAGGAAACGGCGCCCACGGGACGTGCCATAGCCGCGAGTTCCTTCGGCACCCCGGCTTCCTCGCCCGCTTCCTTGATCACGTTCTCCATCAGGCCGATGCCGACGGGCTGCCCGCCGGCGACGAAGTTGTCGAGCATGCCGGGATAGGTCGCCTTGTCCGCCGCGCGGCGTCCGATCCACATCAGGAGCCGCCCGCCGTCGCGGACGAAACCGTTGACGTGGACGCCGTAGGCCCGAACGCCGAAGAACGGGACCGCGGACCGGTCCATCAGCATCAGATGCGGCCCGAACAGGCTGTCGCCGACCGGATAGGCCTCGTCACGCCAGCGCCCCAGCTCGCCGGAATCGGACAGGGTGCGCAACACCGATGCAACCGCCTCGGTCCGTTCCTCGAAACCGGCGAGCGCGGGCGCCGTCCGCACGCACTTGTCGTCCACCTCGAACGCCTCGGGAAAATCCGCGAGACGGCGGGCGAAGCGGAGCCTGACCCAGCCGGGCTGCGCCTCGCCGACGCGGAACGGCAGGAAACCGTCCAGATCGTGCGCGTTGCACTCGGCGATGCGATCAATGTAGCCCATCGCCGGGTTATAGCATGGGCGCGGTACGCCCGAATCCGCTGGCAGGGATGCCGTGGGGCCCGTATACCTCACCCATGACCACCACCGGCACGGTCCTGTTGGGCATCGCCTTGGCGGCGGTGCTGGGCGTGCTCGCCATGGGCCTGTTCAGCATGGCGCGCGGCGGCGAGTTCAACCGTAAGTACGGCAACAAGTTCATGCAGGCGCGGGTGATTCTCCAGTTCGGCGCCATCGCGCTGCTCGCCATCGCAGTCCTGTTCGGGCGGGAATGAGGCCGGGGCGGCGCTCGTTGACAGTTGGAAACGCCGGACATAGTTTCGGCGCCTTGTCTGGAAACCGGTAAAGGGACGGTCCCGGACGCCGTCCCGGCATCTCTTCATGACCCTTTCAGGATTCGGGAAAGCCCTTCCATGAAGGTACTCGTCGGTGTCAAACGGGTCGTCGACTACAACGTCAAGGTTCGCGTCAAGGCCGACCGGACGGGTGTGGAGACGGCCAACGTCAAGATGTCGATGAACCCGTTCGACGAAATCGCCGTGGAAGAGGCGATCCGCATGAAGGAGGCGGGAACGGCGGACGAGATCGTCGCCGTCTCGATGGGCGTGCGCCAGTGCCAGGAAACCATCCGCACGGCGCTTGCCATGGGCGCCGACCGCGGCATCCACGTGACGACCGACGAGGAGCTCCAGCCGCTCGCCGTCGCCAAGCTCTTCAAGGCGCTGGTCGAGCGCGAGAGCCCGGGCCTGGTGATCCTCGGCAAGCAGGC
>JAPPHW010000147.1 GCA_028820945.1 Defluviicoccus sp. | reverse complement strand
CGCAATATCCGCCAAATCACCCCTCGTCGGTGGGGAAAACGTTAAAGATGGGTTAAGGGCTGGGCCGGCCGATCGACTTCCGCCGTCCCCGGGGGACGCGAAACCGGCGCCGCCGGGTAACGATGTTTCGCGCGGATCGGGCTATTGTCACTTATGGCATGTTCTTAAAGCGATGGATAAGTCAGCAAGCCTGACCTATGTTTCACGTGAAACATAGGTCAGCACTATTGACCCATGTTTCACGTGAAACATCGGGCTGCGCCATTCTGTCCTGTTGCTTCCGGCACCTCGGGGCACTAGATGGATCGGGAGCATCCCCGGGAGGACAATTCCATGACCGACATCGTGATCGCCGGCGCCGCGCGCACGCCCATCGGCGCGTTCAACGGCGCCTTCGCCAGCGTGCCCGCCGCGGACCTCGGCAAGGTCGCCATCGAGGCGGCCATGCGGCGCGCGGGTGTGGAGGGGGCCGACGTCGACGAGGCGGTGCTGGGCCAGGTGCTGACCGCCGGCTGCGGCATGAACCCGGCGCGGCAGTCGGCGATGGCGGCCGGCATACCCGAGGACAAGACCGCGCTCACCGTCAACCAGGTCTGCGGCTCGGGGCTCCGCGCCGTGGCGATGGCGGGACAGGCGATCCGCGCCGGCGACGCGGCGATCATGGTCGCCGGCGGGCAGGAGAGCATGAGCCTCTCGCCGCACGCGGCCCACATGCGGGCGGGCCAGAAGATGGGCGACCTCGCCTTCACCGACACGATGATCAAGGACGGGCTGTGGGATGCCTTCCACGGCTACCACATGGGGACCACGGCGGAGAACGTGGCCGAGCGCTGGCAGATCCCCCGCGCCGAGCAGGACGAGTTCGCCGCCGCCAGCCAGGCCAAGGCGGAGGACGCGCAGAAGGCGGGCCGGTTCGCGGACGAGATCGCGCCGGTCGTCGTCCCCCACCGCCGGGGCGACATAACGGTGGAGGCCGACGAATACCCGCGCCACGGCACCACGGCAGAGACGCTGGCGAAGCTGCGCCCGGCCTTCGCCAAGGACGGCACGGTGACGGCGGGCAACGCGTCCGGCATCAACGACGGCGCGGCGGCGCTGGTGCTGATGACGGCCGACGAGGCGGCCAGGCGGGGGATCGAGCCGCTCGGGCGCATCGTCTCCTGGGCGACGGCGGGCGTGGACCCCGCGCTGATGGGCTCGGGCCCGATCCCGGCGAGCCGCAAGGCGCTGGAGAAGGCCGGGTGGAGCATCGCCGACGTCGACCTGGTCGAATCGAACGAGGCCTTCGCGGCGCAGTCCTGCGCGGTGGCGCGCGACCTCGGCTTCGAGATGGAACGGGTGAACGTCAACGGCGGCGCGATCGCGCTCGGCCACCCGATCGGCGCCTCGGGCGCGCGGATCCTGGTCACCCTGCTCTACGAGATGAAACGGCGCGATGCCGCGAGGGGGCTGGCCACGCTCTGCATCGGCGGCGGCATGGGCATCGCCATGTGCGTCGAACGCGGCTGAACGGGGAGGACGCAACATGGCGCGTACGGCACTGGTTACCGGCGGGACCCGCGGCATCGGGGAGGCGATCTCGGTAGAGCTGAGGGACGCCGGCTGCAACGTGGCCGCGAATTACGGCGGCAACGACGAGCGGGCGCGCGAGTTCAGCGAGCGCACCGGCATCCCGGTCTACAGGTTCGACGTCGGCGACTTCGAGGCGGTGAAAGACGGCGTCGCCCGGATCGAGGCCGATCTCGGGCCGGTCGACATCCTGGTCAACAACGCCGGCATCACCCGCGACGGCACGCTCCACCGCATGGACCACGGCAGCTGGGAGGACGTGATCCGCACCAACCTCAGCTCCTGCTTCAACTGCTCCCGCGCGGTGATCGAGGGGATGCGCGAGCGCAAGTTCGGCCGCATCGTCAATATCGGCTCGATCAACGGCCAGGGCGGCCAGTACGGCCAGGTCAACTACGCCGCCGCCAAGTCCGGCATCCACGGCTTCACCAAGGCGCTGGCCCAGGAGGGCGCGGCCCAGGGCATCACGGTCAACGCCA
>JAPPHW010000204.1 GCA_028820945.1 Defluviicoccus sp. | reverse complement strand
GCCGCCGTTGGCCCGCACCGCTTCCGGCCACCGACCGGGGCTTCCCGTGTTGCACCCCCCCCTTGTACATGCATGCTGTCGCCACTACCCCGGCGGAACCACGAGGGTGCTCGTGTCGTTCGCTTCCCCTCGTGGCGGCGGCCTTCTCCCTATCCTGGCGGAATCGGCTTCCGCATTCGCTGTTTTCGGGGCCTGCTCGGCGTTCACTGCGCGTTACGGCCTGCATGCTCGCTGAGTCCCTACGGACCCTTTTCTCGGAATGCTTCAGTCGCTTCGTTGCCTCCACAACCGTTCCAAGTGCTACCGGCTGGAACGACACTTGCCGGGCGGGAATTACACCCGCTGAAAGGGTGTGCCTTTGCACGGCACACCAAGACGCCCGCGCTCCGACGGCGCGTGCGGGACTTCGCCCGACCGGCATGAACAGGCCCAATCACGGAGTCCGGAGTGAAGCAGGGTTCCTCGCCTTCCGAACGCATGGCCGGGCGGCAGCGTGTACGCACCGTCTTCCTCGCGTTCCTCGCGCTCGGACTGACCTCCTTCGGGGGGCCGGTGGCCCACATCGGCTACTTCCGCGAGGCGTTCGTGGCCCGCCGGAGGTGGATGGACGAGCGCGGCTACGCGGATCTGGTCGCCCTGTGCCAGATGCTCCCCGGCCCCACCTCGAGCCAGGTCGGGATCGGCATCGGGCTCAACATGGCCGGCCTCGCCGGGGCGGTGGCGGCCTGGGTCGGCTTCACCGCGCCGTCGGCGATCCTGCTCATCGCGCTCGGCTACGGGGTGGTCGCGTTCGACGAGGTGATCCCGCCCGGTGTGCTGCGCGGTCTCGGGGCGGTGGTCGTCGCGGTGGTGGCCCAGGCGGTGTGGGGCATGGCGCGCACGCTCTGCCCCGACCCTCCCCGGTTCACCATCGCGGTGCTCGCCGCGGCGGCGGTGCTCGCCATCGGCGGCGCGACGGCGCAGGTGGCGGTCATCGCCGCCGGCGGTCTCGCCGGGTTCCTGCTCCTGAGCGACGAGGCCCCTTCGGCGTCCGAACCGGCGCGGGCCGTGCCGGTATCGGGGATCGCGGTAGCCTCGCTCGCGCTGTTCTTCGTCCTGCTCGTCGGTCTGCCGGTCGTGGCGTCGACGTGGCCGTCGCAGGCGCTGGCGCTCGCCGACAGCTTCTACCGCTCCGGCTCCCTGGTGTTCGGCGGAGGCCACGTGGTGCTGGCGCTGCTGAAGGCGGAGGTCCTGCCGACCGGCTGGGTGCCGGAGGACGTCTTCCTCGCCGGCTACGGCGCCGCGCAGGCGGTTCCCGGACCGCTGTTCACCTTCTCCGCCTACCTCGGCACGGTGATGGACACGCCGCCGTCGGGATGGGCGGGGGGCCTCATCTGCCTCGCCGCCATCTTCGTGCCGTCGTTCCTGCTGGTCATCGGCACCCTGCCGTACTGGAACGCGCTGCGCCGCCTGGAGGGCGCCCGCCGGGCGATGCTCGGCGTGAACGCGGCGGTGGTCGGGCTGCTCCTCGCCGCCCTCTACGACCCGGTGTGGACGAGCGGGGTCCTCTCGGCGCGGGACTTCGTGCTCGCGCTCGCCGCGTTCGCCCTTCTCGTGTCCTGGAGGCTTCCGCCGTGGCTGGTGGTGATCCTCGGCGCGGTCGCGGGGTGGGGGTTGGAGGTGATGCTCGCGTGACTCCAGAGCCCCTTTTGTCTGGGGCCTGTATCCATGGCTTGACGGCCACTGCATCGAGCTTCTGATGTCGGATTACGCTTTGCCAATCCGACCTACGAAGGGCTGCGAAGGGCTGTCGGTCTCGGGTAGGTCGGATTAGCTGAAGCGTAATCCGACAACACCGGGCCGCCGCGAAGATTGTCAAGCTATCGATACAAGCCCGCTTTGTTCGACCTTGCAATTCGGCAGATCCCGGGGTTGCACTGCGTCGGATTGACGGATTCAATTGATCCCGATTGGGTACAATTGCCCTGCCCGAACCACAGGAGCAATCCGGAATCCGGAGGGTGTAGATCTCGAATTGATCTTAAGTTTTATCTATAAGAGATCGATTTTTTT
>JAPPHW010000428.1 GCA_028820945.1 Defluviicoccus sp. | reverse complement strand
TGACGACGTTGGGGGCGTGGGACGGGATAAGAACTTCGGAAACACGACACTAGCCCGGGCTTCTCACGAGCGGCCGTTTCCCCCGCCGTCACCCCCGGCTCAAGGTCGGGGTGACGGGCTCGATATTCCTCCGGTCGGGGGCGTCTAATGTTTCACGTGAAACAAAGGTCAGCAATGTTGACCTATGTTTCACGTGAAACATTGGGCCGATATGGGACTATTTTTCGCGTCCCCCGGGGACGCGGCGGGTCCTCCGTCCGCTCCGTCCGGGCGGCGCGCGGCGCGGATGCGACGGCGGATCTCCCCGCCGCGCCAGCGCGTTGGCGAAGATTGCTGCGGGACCGGTTCGGGAAACCGCCCCGGCCGCCCCGCGGGCGGGGCCGGGTTGCCAAACTGTCAACTACGGTTAACACCGTCCCCGCCGGGAAACCCGGCCGGGGCGGTCAGGGCGGCCCAGACCAGCTCGGCCGCGACGACGGCGCCGCGTCCGAGCTCCTCCGCGCTTACCCGGTCGGCGGTGTCGGCCTCGGTCAGCAGGTAGCGGGCACCGGCGTTCGGGTCGTCGAACCCCGCGATGAGGCGGAGCGCCGGGATTCCGTGCCGAGCGAAGTTGAAGTGGTCGGAATTGCGCATCAGCGGCCGCCATGTGGCGAGGTCGAGGCCGCGCTCTTCCGAGACCGACGATACGAACGCATCGAGCGCCGCGAACCCGCTGGTCAGGCAGGTGAAGTCCGGACTCCCGCCCAGGGTATCGAGGTTGATGACGGCGGCGATCGCCCGCCGTCCCGCATCGTCCAACCCGTCGGTGTAGACCCGCGAGCCGAGCAGCCCGGTTTCCTCCGCGGTAAACAGGATCACCCGCAACCCGCGCGGCAGACCGCCCGAAAGGGGGGCGAGGCGACGCAGGATCTCCAGCGCGGCGACGACGCCCGTGGCATTGTCGAGCGCGCTTTCGGCGAGGTCGTGGCCGTCGTAATGGGCGCAAAGCACGACCCACTCGGGGCCGCGGCCCGGCACCTCGGCGATGAGGTTGCGGCCGGTGTCGTCGTCGCGCCGGTTGTCCACCGCAAGGCGGATGCGCGAACCCGCGATCGCCCGCGCCGTCGCATTGTCGACGCCGATAGCCGGCGTGTTCAACTCCGAATCCTGTCCGGCGCCGCCGGTCACCAGCCCCGCCTCCGGCATCGGGTTGGCGACGATGAAACCCGCCGCGCCGTAGTCGAGCGCCAGCCGGTACTTCACCCGGCGATGGATCGTGTTTCGGGAGAACGGGTATTCGTGGCGAACCAGCGCGAAGTTGCCCCGCACCGCGCCCGCGCCGCGCTCGAAGTCCGCTTCCGTTCCCCGGCCGAGATCGATCGCCTCCCCCTCGATCCCTTCCGCGCCGTCGGACCCGACGAGCGGATGGCAGCGCAGATTCGCTTGCCGGTCCGGCGCAAGCCGCTCAAGGGTGTAGCCGCGATTGGCCCAGCGCCGATACCCGAATTCGTGCGTTGAAACGGCGACGCCGGGGACCGAGGCGAGCCGCGCCTCCAGCAGCCCGGAAGCGGCTTTCTCGCTTTCCGAGCCGACGAGGCGCCCGCCACAGCCGGTGAGCGCCCCGAAATCGTCCACGATCCGGTCCGAACGCCCGATCGCCTCTATGATCGCGCCGCGTTCCGCCATGAATACCCTAGCGCGGGACGCCGAGCTGGACCACCCGCTCGCCGGTCGACACCGTGGGGTGGGTCGCGATCCGGACCACCGGACCGCCGCGCGGCGAGACGATCTCCTCGATCGGCCGGTCGAACGGGTCGGCGATCGTGGCGACCCGCTGGCCCGGCGAGACCTCGTCGTTGAGTCCCACATGGAGCGTCAGCACGCCGGCCCGGCGGGCGCGGACGACGTCCATGGTGCGGATCACCAGGTTGCGGCCGGACTGCTCGACCGGGCCGTCCAGCATCCCGACCTTGCGCAGCACGTTGGCGATCCCGCGCACGCCGATCGCAACCTCTTCCCCGTCGATGCGCCCGCCCTCGCCGATCTCGATGCCGAAGGCGGGGACGCCGCGCTCGCCCATGACCGTGTGGG
>JAPPHW010000236.1 GCA_028820945.1 Defluviicoccus sp. | reverse complement strand
GAGCGTCTCCTCGCCGTGCCCCTCGTACCAGAACGTCACCCAGCCGCTGACCACGTAGACGATCAGGAAATCGATGTCGGTGTGGATGTGGGCCTCGATCGGCGGCGGGCCGTCGCCGCCCCGGATCAGATGCGCGCCGTACTTGCCGCCGGTCGCCTCCTCGACGCCGAAATGGCGGTAGACGAACTGATCGCGGATTCCGTCTTTCCCGTAGGTTGCGCCGTCGGCGTGGTCGATCACCAGCTTCTGCCTGAATTCCGACATCGGAGCCTCCGTTTCGCGTGGACGTCGCGGAAGCTTAGCGCAATTCGGGGGCGGGGCTAAGGCACCGACCGAAACCGGCTCGTCCCGATCAGGCGTCCGGCGGCGCGCCGTCCGGCAAGGACGGCGGCCGCGGCGGCGATCCGGCGCTTCAGCGCCGACGCCATCCGGCGCATTTCCTCTCCCCGCAACCGCCGGGCGTCGATCCGCAGGACAGTCGGGTCCGCGGACAGGGCTTGCGTCAGCCGTTCGCTCAAGGGTGCCATGATGCTCGTCTCCTTCGATCGGGGCGGTTTCTTTCGTTGGAGACAAGGTAATTGCTGACAAACGATTTTATAATAACGTAAAACAGACTATCATCTTTGCATATACCGCAAAGGATGGGAGAGATGGATACGCTTTCCGGCATGCGCCTGTTTACCAGGGTGGTCGACGCCGGCGGTTTTTCCGCGGCGGGCCGCCAGGTCGGTCTCAACGCGTCCTCGGTCTCGCGCCAGGTGGGCCGGCTGGAGGATGCGCTCGGCACGCGGCTGCTCAACCGGTCGACCCGCCACATCGGGCTGACCGAGGCTGGCCGGCTCTACTACGAGCGGGCGAGCCGGATCGTCGCCGACGTGGAGGAGGCGAACGCGGCGGTGGCCGAGCTCGCCGAGGCGCCGCGCGGCACCCTGAAGCTCAACGCGCCGGTGGTGTTCGGGCGGCGCTATGTCGCGCCCTATATGCGGGAGTTCCTGGACGCCCACCCGGAGGTGCGCGTCGAGCTCAACGTGACCGATCACTATGTCGACCTGATCGAGGAAGGGGCCGACCTCGCGATCCGCATCGGCGGCCACAGCCCGTCGACCTATATCGTGCGCAAGCTCGCCACCATCGACCGGGTTCTCTGCGCCAGCCCGGAATATTTCGCGCGCCACGGCAGGCCGCGCCGGCCGGAGGACCTGGCGGCGCACAACTGTATCGTTCTCCGCCGTCAGCCCGGCGAAGTCGTCTGGGAGCTGACCGGCGAGGACGGCGCGTTCGCGGTTCCCGTCTCGGGGAATTTCTCGTCCAACAACTCGGACTCCATCGCCGCGGCGATGACCGCCGGCATCGGTATCGTGCTCCTGCCCGTCTGGATGGTGGGGCGGGAGATCCAGCAGGGCAGGGCCGAGATCGTGCTCCGCGAGTTCCGCGCCCACCCCACCGATCTGTCCGACGACGTCTATGCGGTGTTCCCGCATGCGAGGAACCTGTCGGCCAAGGTCCGCGCCTGCGTCGATTTCCTCGCGCGCAAGTTCCGCCGCGAGCCCGATTTCCGGATCGGGATCACGTCGCCCGACGACGGAGAGACGGCGCGGCCGCTATAGCGCGTCCAGCGCGCCCGAGGCCGCCATCTCCCTGAGCTCGGTCTTGCGGATCTTGCCGCTCGCGGTGAGCGGGAACGACTCGACCCGGAACCAGCGCGCCGGCACCTTGAACCGCGCGATCCGCCCGTCGCAGAACCGGCCCAGCGCGTCCGGCGCGAGCCCGTCTCCGCCGTCCACCGCCGCGGCGACGATCTCGCCGTAATAGTCGTCCGGCATCCCGAACACCGCGATGTCGGTGACCCCGGGGTGGGCGCGCAGCAGGTTCTCGACCTCGACCGGATAGATGTTCTCGCCGCCCCGGATGATCATGTCGCGGAGCCGCCCGCCGGCGACCGCGAGGTTGCCTTCGGCGGTGAGGTAGCCGAGGTCGCCGGTCTTCATCCACCCGTCCGGGCCGATCGTCTCCTGGGTGGCTTCCGCGTTGTCGAAATAGCCCCGCATGACCATCGGGCCGGCGGTCTCGATCTGGCCGATC
>JAPPHW010000256.1 GCA_028820945.1 Defluviicoccus sp. | reverse complement strand
CAGCAGGACGAGAAATCGCAGCACAAGAACCGCGCCAAGGCCATGAAGGTGCTGCGCGCGCGGCTCTACCAGGCGGAGCGCGCGGCGCGCGACGCCGAACGCGCGGCGGACCGCCGATCGCAGGTCGGCTCCGGCGACCGTTCGGAGCGCATTCGCACCTATAACTTTCCCCAGGGCCGGGTCACCGATCACCGTATCAACCTCACTCTCCACAAGCTCGACCGCATCCTTGCCGGGGAAGCGCTGGACGAGGTCATCGACGCGCTCACGACCCACGATCAGGCCGAGCGCCTCGCCGAAATCTCTTGAGCCGCACCGTCGAAGCCCTGCTTCGCGATGCGGGACGAAGGTTGGGGGCTGCAGGCGTCCCCTCGCCGCGTTCGGATGCGCGGCTTCTGCTGCGGGCGGCTCTCGACCGATCCGCCGAAGCGTTGATCCGCGATTCACTGGCGCCGGTCGCGAGCGACGAAACCGACTTGTTCTTTTCCTGGATCGCCCGCCGCTGCCAACGCGAACCGGTGTCGCGCATCCTCGGCAAGCGGGAATTCTGGAGTCTCGATTTCGCCGTCGCGCCGGAAACGCTCGATCCCCGCCCCGATAGCGAGACAGTCGTCGAGGCCGCGCTCGACCGGTGCCACGACCGGGCGAAGCCGCTTCGCGTGCTCGACCTCGGGACGGGAAGCGGATGCCTCCTGCTGGCGGTCCTGAGCGAACTGCCCTTGGCCACCGGCGTCGGTACCGACATCGCGGAGGGGGCGGTCGCCGCGGCCGCGCGAAATGCCGTCCGACATGGCCTATCGGAGCGCGCGTCCTTCCTTTGTACCGATTGGGATGCGGACATCGACGGACAATTCGAACTGATTCTGAGCAACCCGCCTTACGTCGCGTCCTCGGAGATCGACGGTCTCCAACCCGAAGTGTCGCTCTGGGAACCGAGGACGGCACTGGACGGCGGCACGGACGGTCTGGACGCCTATCGGCGGCTCGCACCGGCCATCGCGGGCCGACTGGCACCCGGCGGCGTTGCGTTCCTCGAAATCGGAACCGGCCAGGACAAGCCGGTCGAAAGGATCATGGCGGCGGAAGGTTTGGCGCGATTCGCACGCAAGGCCGATCTGGGCGGTATCGTCCGATGTCTCGGTTTCCTACGCCGGGGTTGATCCGTCGGGGTTCAGGAAGATAATGGTTGGAAGTAAGGGGCTCGCGGTCTAGCCTGACAAAAGGGGCATAAGCAGCAAGCCAAGGGCTCAGGACCGAAGGCCGGAACAAGGCGCACCCCTACAGCACGTCCTCCGTGTCGATAGACGCCGCCGCCGAGCGCGGCCGGGCGCGACGGTCGGAGACGGGACACAAGCTGGACTGAACAGAGAAGTGGGACCTATGAGACAAGGATCGAATCCGAAGCGCCTGCGCGGCCGCACAGGACGCAAGAACACGCATCCACGGTCACAGACGTTCGAGAGCAACGGTCCCGAAGTAAAGGTTCGGGGGAACGCCCAGCAAGTGGTCGAGAAATATCTGGCTCTGGCCCGCGACGCCTCATCGGTGGGCGACCGCATCACCGCGGAGAGCTACTTCCAGCACGCGGAGCACTATTACCGGGTGATGACGGCCAATGGCGGCGGCGAGGACCGCAACGCCCAGGGCCAGGGCCATCGCCAGAACCCGCAACACGAGCAGAGGACCGAGAATAACGGCGGCGCTCCGCGGCAACCCATCGAAGTCGTCGCCAATGGCAGCGCGACGCCTCCCGAACAGCCGGCGCAAAACGGGCTGTCGTCGAATCCCCCCCAGCAAAGTTCCGCTCCGGAGCCGGAGCCGCAGACCCAGGAATGACGGCCGGGCGCCGCGCACCGAGATAGCGCGGCTACTCTCCGTTCCGAATAGTCGCGGGTCTTGCGGGACCCGCCGACCGTTTCCATATATCGATTGCCGAGCGGACGCCCGAGGGGTCCGCTGGACCGCCCGCCTGTCGCAGGGGGCGCCCGATGCAATGTCTGCGATCGGAGTTGCAGAACATGGATTTCGACCGTTACACGGAACGGGCGCGCGGCGTCGTGCAAGCGGCCCAGGCCCAGGCCGT
>JAPPHW010000369.1 GCA_028820945.1 Defluviicoccus sp. | reverse complement strand
TGTTCCCGTCGATCCTCGGTCACGAGGGCGCGGGCGTCGTGGTCGATGTCGGCAAGAACGTGACCTCGGTCGCCAAGGGCGATCACGTCATCCCGCTCTACATCCCCGAATGCCGGCAGTGCAAGTCGTGCCTGTCGGGCAAGACCAACCTGTGCACCGCGATCCGGGGTACCCAGGGCCAGGGGGTTATGCCGGACGGCACAAGCCGCTTCTCGCTCGGCGGGGAGAAGCTGTTCCACTATATGGGCACGTCGACCTTCGCGAATTACAGCGTGATGCCGGAGATCGCGGTGGCCAAGGTCCGCGAGGACGCCCCGTTCGACAAGATCTGTTACATCGGCTGCGGCGTGACGACGGGCATCGGCGCGGTCATCAACACCGCCGGCGTGGAGCCAGGCGCCAACGTGGTCGTGTTCGGGCTCGGCGGGATCGGGCTCAACGTGATCCAGGGCGCGCGGATCGCTGGCGCCGACAAGATCGTCGGGGTCGACATCAACCCGTCCAAGGCGACGCTCGCCGAGAAGTTCGGCATGACCCATTTCGTCAACCCGCGGGAAGTCGAGGGGGACCCGGTCCCCTACCTGGTGGACCTCACGGACGGCGGCGCGGACTACTCCTTCGAGTGCATCGGCAACGTATCGACGATGCGCCAGGCGCTCGAATGCTGCCACCGCGGCTGGGGAGTGAGCGTGATCATCGGCGTCGCGGGCGCGGGACAGGAGATCTCGACCCGCCCGTTCCAGCTGGTGACCGGCCGGGTCTGGAAGGGCACCGCCTTCGGCGGCGCCAAGAGCCGCACCGAGGTGCCGAAGATCGTCGACTGGTACATGGACGGGAAGATCAACATCGACGACCTGATCACCCACACCATGCCGCTGGAAGACATCAACTCGGCCTTCGACTTGATGCACGAGGGCAAGTCGATCCGCTCCGTGGTGACGTTCTAGGCGCGTTTCCCCAGGCATGAGCGAAGCGACAAGGCGGGTTCGCGCGGCGGATCTGGAGTCCTTCGTCACAGCGGTCTTCGCCGCCGCGGGCACGTCGGCGGAGGATGCCGCGACCATCGCCGAGGTGCTGGTCTGGGCCAACCTGCGCGGCATCGACAGCCACGGGGTACTGCGCGTTCCGGGCTATGTCGGGCGCGTGGACAGCGGCGAGTTCAACCCACGGCCGGACATCGCGGTCCTCGTCGACCTCCCCGCCGCGACCGTCATCGACGCCGACCGCGCCTTCGGGCCGGTGGGCATGTCGCGCGGCATGGACATCGCCATCGACAAGGCGCGCGAGGCGGGGGTCGGCGTCTGCGTCGTGCGCCGCGTGACCCACATGGCGGCGATCGGCTGGTTCCCGCTCCGGGCCGCGCGGCAGGACATGATCGGGCTCGTCTTCGGCTCGTCCAAGCCCAACATGGCCTGGCACGGCGCGCGGGCGCGCGGCGTCGCCACCAGCCCGATCGCCATCGCCGTCCCGGGCATGGAGCGGGAGCCGATCCTGCTCGACATGGCGACATCGACGGGCTCGATGGGCCAGATCATGCTGGCGCGCGACAGCGGCACCGCGCTGGAGCCCGGCGTGGCGCTGACCGGGGACGGGGAGCCCACCACCGACGCCAACGCCGCGCGTTTCCTGACGCCGCTCGGCGGGGCCAAGGGGGCCGGTCTCTCGCTGATGTTCGAATGCCTGACCGGCGTGCTGGTCGGCAACCCGCTGATCGCCGCCGCGCTGGGGCCGGAAGGCGACTGGCGCCACGGCCAGAACGGGTTCGCGCTCGCCATCGACATCGCCGCCTTCACCGATCCCGCGCGCTACCGCCGGGACATCGATACGCTGGCGGGCGCGCTCAAGGCGTTGCCGGCGGCCAGGGGGAACGGCGAGGTCCGCGTGCCGGGCGAGCGCGGCGGCCGGGTCATGGCGGAGCGGATGGAATCCGGTATCCCGCTCCCCGCGGGCACATGGCGCCGCCTCGCCGAGGTCGCGGCCGGGCTGGACGTCGCGATGCCGCCGGCGATCGACGGCTGAGGCTCACTCGTCGTCTTCGCGCTCGCTCCTGTAGACCAGCCGCATCAGCCCGATCCCGAGCGCGAG
>JAPPHW010000054.1 GCA_028820945.1 Defluviicoccus sp. | reverse complement strand
GGGACGTCTCCGCCGTCACCCACGTGCACGGGCTCGGCTACTCGCTGGTCGAGGTGCGCGAGCATTCGATCGGCATGGATACCCGCCTCTGGGTGCTGGCGACGCCGGTCGACGGCGAATTCGTCGAACTGACGCTGGTGAGCCGGATCCGGCTGCTGCGGAAGCCGAAGCGGCCGGTCGTCGGCATGCGCTTTCTTCCGGCCCGCCTGCGCACCCGGCTGATGAACAAGATCGTCATCGCCGCCCAGGCCCGGGACGTCATGCAGGATGTCGCGATCTGGGGCCGCAAACGCTACCGCCCGCGACCCTGGCTCTGCCGCTCCGACGGCGAGATCGGCGTCTACCGGCGCTGGTGCGCGCAGTTCTATCCGGACGGCCGGACGATCGCCCCGCCTCAGCCGGGCTTGCGGGCGAGGAAACAATAGAGCGGCGTGAATATGCCCGTCTGGCCGCCCGCGACGTAGGCATCGGCCGTCCGGT
Source organism: Defluviicoccus sp. (assembly GCA_028820945.1). The sequence continues at coordinate 1,609 of JAPPHW010000054.1, read as the reverse complement.
CCATCAATCGGACGACCGCCGCGGAACCCTTCGGAAAGAACCGGACCGCCTCCGCCATCCGCACGCCCGCGATCATCGCCTTGCGGCCCAGCGGCGTCCTGCGGAATACGTTGCGCAACGTCCCGCTCCGGCCTTCCATGGGCCGATGCCAGGGTATGCCGTTCCCTTCCCTGTCGTCCCTGTCCGCCGCTTCGACGACGACGAATCCCGCGGCCTCGAGCGCCCGATCCACCTCCGAAAACGTGGCGATCTCCTTGAGGGCGATCCCCAGCTTGAGCTCGTCCTCGATGGCGCGGTGAAGGCTGTCGCCGGGGTCGAACCGTTCCGTCATGCACATCTCCTGACCCCACAACGGGGCGCCCGGTTTGAGCACGCGCCGGATCTCGGCGAACGCGCGCTCCTTGTCCGGCGCATGGCACGTCGACTCGATCGCATAACCCGCATCGAACGAGTCGGCCCCGATCGCGCTCATATCCATGAAGTCGCACTTGACGTAATCCGCCATATCGTCGAGCCCCGCCTCGACGTTCCTCCGCCTGGCCTCGTCCAATTGCCGCTCGTTATTGTTGATGCAGACCACCCTGGCGCCGCTTTCGCGGGCGACCCGCCGCATGGGACCGCCCACCCCGCAGCCGATATCGGCGACCGTCATGCCCTCCCGCAATTCCAGCTTTTCGATCATCAGGCGCTGATGGCGGACGATCGACTCCTCGAGCGATTCCCCTGACGTCAATGGCGCGAAGTGGAGCGACTCGCTCCACCCGAACTGCATGAATTCGCTGCACAGATCGTAGTAATCGTTCACCGTCTCCGTGTGGTCGTAATCGGTACCGTCGGCATCGGCCCGTCTCATTCCGTCGAACCAGCCGCCGAAGCGCGCGACGCGACCCCTGACGTCCCGGCCCCGGTAAGCGTTCCACAGGGATCTGGACAATTTTATCGACATCGACCGTTTCCCGGTTCGTCAAAGGATGGCGTGTGCATCGGAATATTCGCTGGCGCCGCGGCAGCTTCGATCCATATCACATGAGAGGGATACGCAGGAGAGGCGGCGATCCCGGGCCGCTCGCGGCGAAGTCGCCGAATTGGGTGACGGGGAGCGGGAGACGGGGTAGAGTCCGCGCCCGCGCCGCGGACGGTAGCGCAGGGAAGCCGATGCCCGACAGCGCCGTGACGACCCGAAAGCTGAGCCTGGTCGAGGAGCTCATCCTGATGCTCCTCAACGAGCAGACCGGCTATTTCCATCAGGTGCCGGGCTGGGATCTGAACTGCGCGGTGGTGGGCGCCGCGCTCGCGGAGCTCTCGCTGCTCGGGCGCATCGACACCGATCTCGATTCGCTGATCGCCGTGGACGCGGCGGAAACCGGCGATGCCGAGCTCGATCCCATCCTCGAGCAAATCGCCGGGGACCCCGTCCAGCGGGACACCGTCTACTGGATCGAACGGCTCGCCGGCCGGGCGGAATCGATCGTCGACCGGACGCTGGACCGCCTGGTCGAGGTCGGCATCCTGGAGCATCACGACGGGGATTTCTGGACGCTGGCCGCCGCCACCTGGCACGAGGAGCTGTCCGGCGGCGCGCAGGAAGGCACCGTCGGCCAGTTCGTCA
>JAPPHW010000456.1 GCA_028820945.1 Defluviicoccus sp. | reverse complement strand
TGCGGCAGGCGCGGTCGCGCTTCTTCGCCGATTTCAGCGAGTTGAGGACTTTCATCGCAACAATTCCAAGTCGTGCAGCCGGCGACGCGGCGGCGGACGGTAGCCGCGCCGGACGGGGCTGTCAACGGCTTGTCGCGTTACCGATCGCGGCGTCGACGGGGTAGGCTGCGGCGGGCCGAGCGTGCGTTGAGGGAAGGGAGATGCCGATGTGCGGCTTCGTGTGTCTGTGGAAGGCGGGCGATCCGGCGCTGGCGCGGCGGATGATCGGCAAGATCGCCCACCGCGGGCCCGACGGGCTGGAGGTCAGGCGCATCCCCGGCGTGCCCGCGGTGATGGCGCATTGCCGCCTGGCGATCGTCGGTCCGGAGAACGGAACCCAGCCGATTTACGGTGACGACGGCGCCCTCGTCGCCAACGGCGAGATCTACAACCATGCCGATTTGCGGGCGATCCTCGGCGAACACGCGTTCGAGACCGGCAGCGACAACGAGACCATCCTGCACCTTTTCCGTTCGCGCGAACCGCGGTGGATTTGCCGGCTGGACGGGATGTTCGCGTTCGTTCTCGCAACGCCGGAGCGCGTCGTCGCGGCGCGCGACCCGCTCGGGATCAAGCCGCTTTACAAGGCGAGCCTCGGCGGCGGAATCGCCTTCGCATCGGAGTTGAAGGCGTTCGACGACATCGCCGTTGACAATGTCGAGGAAATCGCGCCGGGCGTCATGTACGACAGCGTCGACGGACCCCGCCGATGGCACCGCATGCCGCAAGGCGCCGCGGAGATGCTCCCCGACGAAGACCCGGAACCGATATGGCGGGAGCTGCGGATCGTGCTCGAAACGGCGGTCCGCAAATGGATGATCGCCGATGTCGAAGTCGGCTGTTTTCTCTCCGGCGGCCTGGATTCCTCGATCATCGCCGCGCTCGCCGCTCGCGCGAGCGCCCGTCCCCTGAAGACCTTCTCGGTCGGCACCGCCGGAAGCCCGGACCTGGAAGCGGCACGGCTCGTCGCCGACCGCATCGGCTCCGACCACCATGAGCTGGAATTCGACGCGGACGACGTGGCCGCTGCCTTGCCGCACGTGATCTATCACCTGGAGAGCGCCGATGTGGACGTCGTGCGGAGCGCCCTCCCGACCCACTTCGCCGCGAAGCTCGCGCGGCGCCATGTCAAAGCGGTTATGACGGGCGAAGGGGCGGACGAACTGTTCGCCGGATATCGCTATCACCACGCCTATGCGGACAGTCCGCGCGCGCTCGCCGACGAGATCACACGCTCGCTGTGCACCATGTACAACATCAATCTTCAGCGCGTCGACCGCATCACCATGGCCCAGGGGCTGGAGGCGAGAACCCCGTTCCTCGACGGCGACCTGATCGCGTTCGCGCAATCGATCCCGGCGTCCCTCAAGATGAAGGCCGACGAGAGGACGCGCGAGACGACGGAGAAATGGGTGCTGCGCAAGGCTTGCGAGGAGCTGCTTCCGGCCGGGATCGTATGGCGCAGGAAGGCACAGTTCGACGAGGGCAGCGGGACGGTTCGCGCGCTCGACCGGGTTCTGGCGGAGACGTTCGGATCGCCCGGCCCGTTCGATCGCACGCGCGAAGAAGCGCTTTACGAGAGTCTGGTTCGCGAGCGCTACAAGCGGCCCGCGCTGATTTTCGACAACGCCCGGAAGTGGGCCGCGGAGCGCGTCGCGACCTGACCGGCCCGCGCCGCGAGCCGGTTCCGGCGGTCAAGCCGCCAGCAGCTGCCTTAACGGAAGTTCCCGCGCCTCCGCCTCGGGACGAGACAGAAAAAATTCGGCGACGAATTGGCCTTCCGATTCCAGGCCGGTCGGATCGATGTCCTGGCTTCTCAACTGTTCGACCACCTGTTCCTGCTCTTCCGCGGAGGCGAATTTCCTCTGCCTGAAGTACCGGCCCGCGAGTTTCTCGGTCCGGTAACCCCAACCCCCGAGGGCTCGTTCGATTTTGTCGAAGGGAAACATTCTCAACACGAAATTCGCGATCCAGGCCGGTCGCCGTTCGGTCAACGGCTGCATCAGGCGCTCGAAGCTTTTCTCGGTCACATACCCGACGCAACCCGTCGA
>JAPPHW010000405.1 GCA_028820945.1 Defluviicoccus sp. | reverse complement strand
CCCCAAAATTATTAACCGGCCCTCCGGGGCTTTTGTGCGGGCAACCCTGGTGTTGGGGCGCCGGGCGCGGGGGGGCGGGGGGGGCGGCGGCGGCGGGACGTGGATGCCCGTAACAAGTCCGGGCATGACGCATGGGGAGGCACGCGGGACGGGGTTCGGGTCGTCGGCGCGCGCTGTCCTCTTCGTAATCCGGCCCGAAGCCCCGGAAACGCTCGGGCCGTGAAGCCTCTCGGGCCGCGCGACTACGGCTTCATCGGTCTGCTCGCCGCGATCAGCCTGATCAACCCGCTGTCGATCCACTTCTATCTGCCCGCGCTTTCCGCCATCGAGGCCGCGTTCCAGGTCACCGCGGCGACGGCGCAACTCACCTTCAGCGTCACCATGTTCGCTCTCGCCGCGGTGACGCTGGCGATCGGCTCGCTGTCCGACGGGCTCGGGCGCAAGCCGGTCCTCGTGGGCGGGATCGTCCTGTTCGTCGGGGGCTCGCTGATCTGCGCGGTCGCCGGGGGGATCGAGGCGCTGATCCTGGGCCGGCTGTTGCAGGCGGCGGGCGCGGCGAGCGGACTGGTGCTCGCGCGCGCCATCGCGCGCGACGTGTATGGGCTCGAACGGCTGACCCAGATCATTGCCATCCTGACCATGGCCTACGTGATGGGGCCGATGATTTCACCGCCGCTCGGCGGCGCCGTGGTGGACGGGCTGGGCTGGCGCTGGATCTTCTGGCTTGCCGCTTCCGCGGGCGCGCTGCTCGTCGTCTTCTCGGTCCTCCTGATCCCCGAGACCCGTCCCGCGGGGGCGAGGATCCAGGGCGCGCGGGCGATGCTCGGCGCCTATCGGCGGCTGTTCCGGATACCGCGCTTCTCGCTCTATGTGCTCCATACCGGCTTCGTTACCGGCGCCTTCTTCGCCATCGCCGCCGCGTCTTCCTTCCTGATGACCGGGATGCTGGGCCGCCCCGCGGCGGAGTACGGGCTTTATTTCCTGTTCTTCCCGGCGGGCTATCTGCTGGGCAACTTCATCGCCGCGCGGATCGGGTTGCGGGTGCCGATCGACACGATGGTGATGGCGGGCTCGGTCCTCAACCTCGGCGGCGCGGTGGCGCTGGCGGCGACGCTGTGGCTGGCGACACCGACGCCGCTCGGCATCTTCCTGCCCGGTTTCGTCGTCACGCTGAGCCAGGGGCTGGCGCTGCCGAGCGCGCAATCCGGCGCGATCGCCGTCGACAAGGACCTCGCCGGCACGGCGTCCGGCATCGGCGTGTTTATGCAGATGTTCTTCGGCGGAGCCGCGTCGCAGGCGACCGGGCTTTTCGCCGACGGCACACCGACGCCCATGATCCTCGTCGTCCTGCCGCTCGCCGTCGCGGCGGTCGCGGTCAGCCTCGCGCTGGGCCGGTTGAGCGCGGCGGGACGGTAGGGAAAAAATCGGGCGAATGTTTCACATGAAACAAAGGTCAGCAGTGTTGACCTATGTTTCACGTGAAACATTGTCCCGATATGGGACTATTTTTCGCGTCCCCCGGGGACGCGGCGGCTCGCCCGTCCGCGCCGTGCGGGGCGCGCGGGGCCGGCGGATTTCTCCATTGCGCCAGCACCTTGGCGGAGATTGCTGCGGGACCGGTTCCGAAACCCGGCGCGAGCGCCCGCGGGCGGGGCCGGGTCGCCGGACTGTCAACTGTGGTTAACACCGCCTCCGTCATGACCGGAACGACCGTGGGGCGAGATGGGGTTAGACTGCTCCTGCGTCCGGAAATGCGGAGGGGTTGGGCGATGCGTTCGGTTGTCCACCGGCTGGCCCGTCGTGCCGAGATCCTGACGGCGCTGGCGCTTGTCCTGGTGGCGAGTTGGGCGTTCGTCGCCTGGATCACGCTCGACATGTCGCATCCCCTCGTCCGGCTGACGATGCCGGTCGACACGGCATGGTCCTGGGCGACCGCGGTTGCCGTCGTCGTCATGTGGGCGGGGATGATGTTCGCGATGATGCTGCCCTCGGCCGCGCCGACGATCCTCGCGTTCGATTCCGTCGAACGCGGCGATGAAGGGGACGGGCGGGGAACGCCGCGGACGCTCGTCTTCGCCGGCGCCTATCTGCTCG
>JAPPHW010000296.1 GCA_028820945.1 Defluviicoccus sp. | reverse complement strand
GCCTGCACACCGCCGGCGCCGACAGCCGGCAGTACCGCCACCTGATGCTCGACGAAGCGGTGACCGACCGCTACCGCGTCATCGCCTTCGACATGCCGTGGCACGGCAAGTCCTTCCCGCCGCCGGGCTACCAGGACGAGGAGTACCGCCTGACCACGGAGGCCTATACCGATGCGATCCTCGCCGTCGCCGACGCGCTCGAGCTCGACCGGCCGGTGCTGATGGGGTGTTCGATCGGCGGACGGATCGTGCTCAACATCGCGGCCCACCACGCCGGGCGGTTCCGCGCCCTGATCGGGATCGAGGCGGCCGACCACCAGACGCCGTGGTACGACGCGCAATGGCTGCACCGCCCGGACGTCCACGGCGGCGAGATCTGCGCCGCGATGATCTCCGGCCTCGTCGCGCCCCAGGCGCCGGAGGCGCATCGCTGGGAGACGCTCTGGGCCTATCTGCAGAGCGGCCCGGGCGTGTTCCGCGGCGACCTCCATTTCTACCGCGAGGACTCCGACTACCGCGACCGGACGCACCTGATCGACACCGCGCGCTGCCCGCTCTATCTGCTGACCGGCGCGTACGACTATTCCTGCACGCCCGAGGACACGATCCGCACCGCCGAGGCGATCCCGGGCGCGAAGGTGACGATCATGCCCGGCCTCGGCCACTTCCCGATGAGCGAGAACCCGGACGCGTTCAGGGAGCACATCCTTCCCGTGCTGGACGAGATCCGGGGAGCGTAGGGCGGATCCTCTTTTTCGCTCCAGTGTCGCCCCGGACTTGATCCGGGGCCCAGAGCAACAGGCACCGTCCTCGCCCGGCTTCCCTGGACCCCGGATCAAGTCCGGGGCGACAGCGGGGGACGGAACGCCGCGCGGGCTTCGGCCAATCGGCCCCTTTACTCCGCGAAGAAATCCGCCACCAGGCGGCAGAAGCGGTCGTTCCGCTCGATCTGGGTCCAGTGGCCGCACTGGCCGAAGACGTGGAGCTGCGAGCGCGGGATCAGGCGGTGGAGCGCGATGCTGGAGTCCAGCGGGATAATCCGGTCGTCCCGGCCGTGGACGATCAGGGTCTCGTGCTCCAGCGCGCGGAGCGTCTCCTCGCTCTGCGCCATCGCCTCGACATGGCGCTGGCGCGGGGCGGGGAACATCGACGCGTAGGATTCCTGGTAGCCCGGCCGGATGCTGGCCTCGTAGCGCAGCCGGACGAGGTCGTCGGTCACGATCGAGCCGTCCCAGGCGAACAGGCCGATCAGCTCGCGCATCCGCTCGGGCGAGGGCTCGTAGCCCCAGACCGCGTCGAGTCCCGGCGTGAGTTCGAACGGGTAGCCGGCCGAGCCCATCAGCACCAGCCGGCCGACCCGTTCCGGGTGCGCGGCGGCCAGCGCGAGCGCGAGCCCGCCGCCGAAGGAATTGCCGACGATGAAGCAGGTCTCGATCCCGAGCGCGTCGAGCACCGCGACCGCGTGATCGCGCCGGTACGGCATCGTATAGACCGCGCCCGCCGGCCGGTCGGTATAGCCGAAGCCGACGATGTCCGGCGCCACGACCCGGAACCGGTCCTCCATCCTGGGGAGCACCGTCCGCCAGTTAGCCCACGCGGTGACCCCCGGCCCCGAGCCGTGCAGGAACAGGACCGGCGGGCCGTCCCCCCGGTCGTGCAGGTTGGTCGCGATGCCGCCGGCGTCGACCGTCCGCCCGATCTCGGGGTCGGCCATCGGCGGCGCTACTTGCGGGACTCGTAGAAGTTGACGAGCTTGACCACGTCCTCCGCCTCGAGCCGGCCGAGCGGCCCGTCGCTGTAGGACGACACCACCACCTTGTTGTCCGCGTCCAGCAGGAACTCGGACGGCTGGACGATCGAACGCCGGTCCTCCCACCACGAGCCCAGCTTGTCCGCGATGTCGCGGGTCACCCCGAAGCCGACCGAAAAGCCGACCTCGTCCGCGACCTCCCGCGCCTTATCGAGCGGGTCGACGCTCGCCGCGACGACGGCCACGCCCATGCTCTCGAGCGTCTCCCGTTCCTTCTCGAAGCCGACCAACTGCCGGCGGCAGAACGGTCACCAGTGGCCCCGGTAGAACAGGACGACCTTGTA
>JAPPHW010000453.1 GCA_028820945.1 Defluviicoccus sp. | reverse complement strand
GCGGAACCTCGTCGATCTCGAGGAAGGCGGTCGTCTCGGGCGGCTCCTCGGGCGGACGCTTGCGGCAATAGCGCGCGACGATGCGCAGCGTGCCGAAGCCCACTGCCCGTCCGACCGGAGCATCGAAGGTGGATATCCTCGCGGTCACCTTGTCGAGTCCCTGGAGTACCGCAACGCGGCCGTCTTCCGCCGCCGCGGGCATGGCGGCCAGCAGTACCAGGGCGGCGGCCGGCCTCGGCGTCACCCTTCCCGCGCCCGCGGTTTGATGGCGAGGAAGCGCAGCCGGACGTAATCCGCGACCCAGCCGGTTCCCGGGCGGTAGAGCGCGGGCTCCAGGGCAGCCTGCACCTCCGCGATCATCGTGGGGCGTTCGGTCGCGGCCACCGCGCCGAGAAACGGCTCCGCGAAGGTCTCCAGCCAGCCGGAGATGTCGCCGGGAAGCGTCGTCGGCCGCTCGACGAGGGCCATCTCGGTTACCTCGAACCCGCGCGCGGCGAGCTTACGGCGATAGGCGTCCGGTGTGGGGAAATACCAGGGAAAGCGGGATTCGCCGTCGATTCCGCGCCGTCCGAGCGCGTCCATCAGAGCACGCGAGATCTTGGCGACATTGCCCGCGCCGCCCATCTCGCCCGCTACGCGCCCGCCCGGCCGGAGCGCCCGCCACATGCCGTCGATCACGGCATCCGGACGCTTCATCCAGTGGAGCGCGGCATTTGTGACGATCGCGTCGAATTCGGTGTCGAACGGCAGCGTGTGCCCGTCGGCGACCCGTGCATCGAGGCCCAGCGTCCTCGCCGCCGCGACCTGCTCGGGGCTGGAGTCGACCCCGACGATGCGCTTGCACCTGGGCACGACCGCGGCGGTCAGCGCACCGTCGCCGCAGCCGAGGTCGAGAATGTCGTCGTCGGGCCCGGGGGCAAGCAGCTCGATCAGCGGTCCGGCCAGATCGGCCACGAAGCGGCCGTGTTCGGCATAGCGGACGGGATCCCAGCGCTGCGCCCCGGCGGAATTCGCCTCGCGCTCCATCGGCCTATCTGGTGGCGTCACCGCCCTCGTTGCCGGTCTGGCTGAAAATCAACTGTCCGAGCAGGGAGGTAAGGTCGATCGCGCCCTGGGTGATCTCGATCTCGCCTCGATCCGGAATCGTCTCTTCGTCCCCCCCGGGCGTCAGCGACAGATACTTGTCGCCCAGCAACCCGTCGGAGGTTATCGCGACCGAACTGTCGAGCGGCAGCTTGATATTGGATTCGATGCTCATCGTCACCACCGCGAGATAGGTCGCGGGATCGATGCGATGGTCGAGGACGGTACCGATCTTGATGCCGCTCATGCGTACGTCGCTGCCCCGCTGGATTCCGTCGATCCGGTCGAACTTCGCGCTCACGGCGTAACCCTCCACCGTCCTCACTTGCGCGGTGTTGTAGGCAAACACGAAGAACAGCGCCGCGACCGCGACGACCAGGGCGCCGACCAGCGTCTCGATGGGGCTCCTACGCATCGGATCGGCCTCCGGGACCGGGGATCAAGCGGGCGGCTTCCACGGCTCGTACTCGCTCCGGCCGCGGTCGCGCCCCGACTCTCTAAGGACGTGGCCGGGCGGGCGATAGGCATCCGGCGTCCCGGTGGCGTTGGGGCGGTGCGGCTTCTGCCAATCCCGTTTGGGAGATCCCCCCTCGGGCGGCACTTCGTCGGTGGTGTAATGCAGCCAGGAATGCCACTCGGGCGGCACGCGCGACGCTTCGACCTCGCCGTCGTAAAGCACCCAGCGGCGCTCCCGGCGCTTCCGAGGCGGCGATTTCTCGCGGTAATAGCGATTGCCGGAATCGTCGGTTCCGACGGGCTCGCCCTTCCACCAGGTGAATATCCGCGTGGTGATGGTCATCGCGTTTCCCGGCCGCCGGCGGGCTCCGCCGCGCGGTCATCGAAGGGCCGGGACTATCGCACTTGTCCGACCCATCGTCCAGCGCCGCGATCGACCCTTGCGCTTGTGCCGAATGCGGCCGGCCCGCACAATGGGCGTCGATCCGATCGGTCCCAGAGGCGAACATGCCCGACGGCGGCGAGCCGGTAAAGGTAAAGGTTCTCAACGATATAGCGGAG
>JAPPHW010000258.1 GCA_028820945.1 Defluviicoccus sp. | reverse complement strand
GGGCGGACCGGGTTCAGGGCGTCGGTACAGGCGGGTTTCCGGCTCTTCCGCCGGATCGGGACACGGATCCCCGCCCGCCGTCCTTTTCCCCGATTGTCACCCCGGAACAAGTCCGGGGTGACAGCGGGGGGTGGAGACGGCGTCGCTCATGGGCGCGGAGCCTGCCTTGAAATCTTAACCGGACCGCAGTGGAACGAATCCGGACATGACGTGTTGGGGGGAAAGGGGGGCGGCAGCGGGGGGAAATCCCGCCGGGAAGTTGCATGGGACGGATTCGGGGGTTCGGGAGGCGGTTTCGGGGTGGAATCGGAAAAGAGAAAAAACCTCGTGGAGTCCATGACTTACCAACTGATTTATCCTGTAAAAACATTTTTTGCTTGACTCAGGACGCGTTTTAGGGTAGATTTCGCACAGTCGAGAAGTGGGGGCGCCGGAGGGTTCGGCGCCCCTTTTCATTGCCGGGCACGCCGCCCGCTCATGTGGAGGACACGATCGTGCATCATGCGACCGCCATCTCTACCGACCCGGCCCTCGCCCGGAGCGGTTTGCCAACGGCGCTCCCGGCGACCGGGGGATGCCGCGCGCGGACGGTCGGCATTTGTCGACGGAAATGTCGACAGGCCGGTCGAGTCGGCAAATGTCGACATTCCCGCTCGGCATGGGCATATCGCGAATGTCGACCCGATAGCGATTTGTCTACCCGATGCCTATGTCGACGGCGGGCGAAAATCGTCCGATGGTATTGGCTCGTGCGACACGGAAGCGTATCGGGACCGCAATAGCGCTTGAAACTCGTGGCAGGCCGGAATGGGACCAGCCGGCGCGGCACCGGGTGCGGGGGACGCGCCCTTGCCCGCCGCCGCGCCCGCCGCCATTCTGCGCGCCCCGCCCTCGAGGAGACCGACCGCCATGCTGCCCGACCTCGCGGCCATCGAAGCGGCGGCGGAGACCGTCCACGCCGTCATGCCGCCGACGCCCGCGCATCGCTGGCCGCTGCTCGCCCGGCGGACCGGGGCGGAGGTCTGGGTCAAGCACGAGAACCACACCCCTATCGGCGCCTTCAAGATCCGGGGCGGGCTGGTCTACATGGATCGGCTGCGGCGCGGGAACCCCGACGTGCGGGGCGTTATCGCGGCGACGCGCGGCAATTTCGGCCAGAGCGTCGCGGTGGCCGCCCGCATGAACGGGCTGGAGGCGGTCGTCGTAGTGCCGCGCGCCAACAGCCGCGAGAAGAACGCCGCGATGGCGGCGCAGGGGGCGGAGCTGGTCGTCCATGGCGGGGACTTCCAGGAATCGCTCGAACATGCGCGGGGGATCGCGGACGCACGCGGGCTCCACATGGTGCCCTCCTTCGCCGAGCCGCTGGTGCACGGGACGGCGACCTACGCGCTGGAGCTGTTCCGCGCGGTGGCGGACCTCGACGCGGTGTACGTCCCGATCGGGCTCGGCTCCGGCATCTGCGGCGTCATCGCGGCGCGGGACGCGCTCGGGCTCGGGACCGAGATCGTCGGCGTCTGCGCCGAGCGCGCGGCGGCCTACGCGCTTTCGTTCGAGGCGGGACGGCCGGTCTCCACCAACTCGGCCGACACCATGGCCGACGGCATGGCCTGCCGCGTGCCCGACCCGGACGCCGTCGCCATCGTCAACGCGGGCGCTGCGCGGGTCATCGCGGTCGGCGAGGAAGAGATCGAGGAGGCCATGCGCGTCTACTACACCGACACCCACAATATCGCCGAAGGCGCCGGTGCCGCCCCGCTCGCCGCGCTGATGCGGGAGCGGGATGCGATGCGCGGCAAGAAGGTCGCGCCGATCCTCAGCGGCGGCAACATCGACCGCGAGGTCTATCTCCGGGTGCTGGGCGGGGGTTAGCCCGTGCCCCCGCCGCTTTCCCTTGCCGTCATGCCCGGAACGAGTCCATTGCTGTCCGGTTTAATTCTTTCGGGCGGGGCAAAAGGCTTGAGTACGAGCGGGTTTCCGGCGGATCGCGCGGGTCGAGGCTCGGATTTCGGTACGCCGGCGTCTCCCGTCGCCGTCCCCGGCCTCGCCCCGGCTTCATCCGCCGTCATGCCCGGACTTGTTCCGGGCATCCACGCCGTGAGGCATCGCGGTGCGAG
>JAPPHW010000251.1 GCA_028820945.1 Defluviicoccus sp. | reverse complement strand
CAAGAGGCTTTTTCCTTCGATGACGTGCTTCTCGTGCCGGCCGAGTCCGCCGTCCTTCCACGCGAAACCGATACCGCGACGCGGCTGACGCGGCGCATCCCGCTGGGCATCCCGCTGGTCTCCGCGGCGATGGACACCGTGACCGAGAGCGCGCTCGCGATCGCCATGGCTCAGGCCGGCGGGATCGGCGTCCTGCACAAGAATCTCGACATCGAAAGCCAGGCGGACGAGGTCCGGCGGGTCAAGAAGTTCGAATCCGGCATGGTGGTCAACCCCGTCACCGTCGGGCCGGACGCGACGCTCGCCGACGCGCTGGATCTCATGGCGGCGCACAGGATTTCCGGCATCCCCGTGGTCGAGAAGGGCGGACGGCTGGTCGGCATCCTGACCAACCGGGACGTCCGCTTCGCCAGCGAGCGCGACCAGCCGGTGCGCGAGCTGATGACCGCCGAGAACCTCGTCACCGTTACCGAGCGGGTCGACGGCGGGGAGGCCAAGCGCCTGCTGCATGCCCACCGGATCGAGAAACTGCTGGTGGTCGACGACGACTATCGCTGCGTCGGGCTCATCACCGTGAAGGACATGGAGAAGGCACAGCGCTTTCCGGACGCCACCAAGGACGAGAAGGGACGGCTCAGGGTCGCGGCGGCGACCGGCGTCGGCGACGAGGGGGCGGAACGGGCGGCGGCGCTGATCGATGAAGAGGCCGACGTCATCGTGGTCGATACCGCGCACGGCCATTCCCGCGGCGTGATCGACGCGGTGCGGCGGATCAAGCGCATGTCCAATCGCGCCGACGTGGTCGCCGGCAACGTCGCCACCCCCGAGGGGGTCCGTACCTTGGTCGATGCCGGGGCGGACGCGGTCAAGATCGGCATCGGGCCGGGCTCGATCTGCACCACCCGCGTGGTCGCCGGCGTCGGCGTTCCGCAGTTCACCGCCGTCCTCGAATGCGCCGAGGCCTGTCGCGAGGCCGGGGTGCCGGCGATCGCCGACGGGGGCATTCGCTTCTCCGGCGATCTCGGCAAGGCGATCGCCGCCGGGGCGGATTGCGCGATGGTGGGCTCGCTGCTCGCCGGAACCGACGAGAGCCCCGGCGAGGTGTTCCTCTACGAGGGCCGGTCCTACAAGTCCTATCGCGGCATGGGTTCGATCGGCGCGATGGCGCGCGGCTCCGCCGACCGCTATTTCCAGCAGGACGTCAGGCAGGATCTCGACCTGATCCCCGAGGGGATCGAGGCGCGCGTGCCCTACAAGGGGCCGGCGGCGGGCGTGCTGCACCAGTTGGTTGGGGGGCTGCGGGCCGCGATGGGCTACACCGGCAACCCGGACATCGGGGCGATGCAGACCAATTGCCGGTTCCGCCGGACCACCGACGCCGGCGTGCGCGAGGGCCATGTCCACGACGTCGCGATCACCCGCGAGGCGCCCAACTACCGGCGCGGCGAGTGACGGCAGGGTGGCGGAAGCACTCAGACCCGCCCGCCCGAGCGACGCCGCGGCGATCGCGCGAATCTACGTGGCTGGCTGGCAGGATGCCTATCCCGGGCTTCTGCCCGACAGGGTGCTGGTCGGCATGCACCGGACGGACGGGCGCGCCGAACGCTGGGCGCGGACCATCCGGTATCCCGCGCGCGGCGAGAAGATCATGGTCGCGGAGGCCGGCGACGGAGAAGTGATCGGGTTCGCCGGCGGCGGTCCCGCCCGGCAGCGCGGCTTTGCCTACAACGCCGAAATCTACACGCTCTACATCGACGGCGACCGCCAGGACGGCGGGGTCGGACGGCGGCTCTTTTCCGCGCTCGCCCTCGATCTCGCCGCCGATCTCGGACCCTCGCTGATCGTCTGGGTGCTTGCCGGCAATCCCGCGCGCTATTTCTACGAAGCGCTGGGCGGGCGCCATGTCGGCCGCCGGGCCGGTTCGCTCGGCGGCGCCGCGATCGAGGAGATCGCCTTCGGCTGGCCGGACGCCGCGGTGCTCGCCGCGTCGCACGGCTAGGGACCGCGGCCGCCCATGGAGCGTTCCGGCGACGCCGTCCTCATCCTGGACTTCGGCTCCCAGGTCACCCAGTTGATCGCGCGCCGGATCCGCGAGAACGGCGTCTATTGCGAGATCCACCC